>JBEAVA010000155.1:0-2575 GCA_041161165.1 Actinomycetota bacterium | reverse complement strand
TCCACTACTGGAAACTGTGGTAGAGCTTAGATCTGCCGACAAAATATTGGATGATTTATTAAATGATAAAAATTATCGCAAAATAGTTGATTTGCGCGGTGGAATTCAAGAAGTGATGCTGGGTTATTCAGATTCAAATAAAGATGCCGGTATTACAACTAGTCAGTGGGAGATTCATAAAGCACAGCGAAAGCTTCGAGATGTAGCCATGAAGCATGCAGTAAAGCTTCGACTATTTCATGGTCGCGGTGGATCAGTTGGTAGAGGTGGCGGACCAACTTATGACGCGCTAATCGCTTTGCCTTGGGGCTCTATCGATGGTCAAATAAAAATGACTGAACAAGGTGAGGTTATCTCTGACAAGTTTGGCTTGCCTGCGTTAGCTAAAGAAAACTTAGAGTTAACTTTAGCTGCTGCATTAGAAGCAACTGTTTTAAATAGAAAACCACGACAATCAAGTACTGATCTAAACACTTGGAATGAGTGCATGGATTTAATAAGTGAAAGTGCCTATAACTCTTACCGAGCTTTGGTAGATCAAGATGAGTTACCTGCTTACTTTTATGCATCAACACCAGTTGAACAATTGGGAAATATGTTTTTAGGCTCACGTCCTGCTAGGCGACCTGATGATTCAGCTGGTTTGGAATCCTTACGTGCTATTCCATGGGTATTTGGTTGGACACAATCTCGGCAAATTGTGCCTGGTTGGTACGGAGTTGGCTCTGGACTTAAGGCAGCTAGAGAAGCTGGTAAATCAGATTTGCTTCAAACATTACTTAAAGAGTGGCATTTCTTTAGAACCTTCATAAGTAATGTTGAAATGACTCTTGCAAAAACAGATTTGGCAATTGCCCAGCGTTATGTGACAACATTGGTTGATCCATCACTTCATAAAATATTTGATCAAATAAAGGCAGAGTTTGATTTAACAGTTAAAGAGTTGTTGTTAATGACCAATAAGAGTGAGATTTTGGGCAATCAGCCAATATTGGCAAGAACTTTGCAGGTTAGAGATACCTACCTTGCGCCAATTCAGTTACTGCAAATTTCACTTCTAAAAAGGGTTCGTACGCAAAAAGAGGCAGACCCTCTTCTGGCAAGAGCCTTGCTTTTAACGATTAACGGTGTTGCGGCAGGTTTGCGCAATACTGGATGAGTAGGCTGGCGGAAGTTTTAGACAGGGGTCAAATTGGCTAAGCAGTTTATTTATCCATTTACATTTGGTGATAAAAGTAAATCGGATTTGCTTGGTGGCAAAGGTGCAAATCTTGCCGAGATGGTTCAAATGGGATTGCCAGTTCCACCAGGTTTTACTATTACAACTGATGCCTGCCGTGAGTACTTAACTACTGGCAAAGTCCCATCTCAGTTGCATGATCAAATACACATTTCTCTTGCAAATCTAGAAAAGGTTGTGGGAAAGAGTTTTGGCGATGCAAGTAATCCACTCTTAGTTTCAGTTCGATCTGGTGCTAAACACTCAATGCCGGGCATGATGGAGACTGTATTAAATGTTGGTATTACCCCCCAGGTTGCAGATGCCATGGCAAAATCATCGGGAAATGAGAAGTTTGCTTGGGATTCATATCGCAGGTTTATCGATATGTTTGGCCGAATTGTTTGTGACCTTCCTGATGAAACGGTTCATAAAATTGAAGGTGAGTATCTAAAGAAAGCCAATGTGAAAGTAGTTGCTGACTTACCTGCACCTGCACTAAAGGAGTTGGCAGAAGATTTGATTAAAGCTATCGAGGGTTTTACAAATAAACCATTTCCAAATAAGCCAATTGATCATCTAACTCAATCAATTGAAGCAGTCTTTAAATCTTGGAACTCTGAGCGAGCTCAGCTATACCGGCGTCGAGAGCGCATTCCATCAGACCTAGGAACAGCAGTAAATATTCAATCTATGGTATTTGGTAATTTAAGTGATGACTCTGGTACTGGTGTGGCATTTACTAGAAACCCAGCAACTGGTGAGACTGGAAGTTATGGCGATTATCTAGATCGCGCGCAAGGTGAGGATGTAGTTGCTGGCATTCGGAACACAATGTCACTTGCAGATATGTCTAAAAAAGAGCCAGTTGTTCACGCTGAGCTAGAACGTTTGATGAAAACTTTAGAGGATCACTACCGAGATTTATGCGATATCGAATTCACCGTTGAACGCGGCAAGCTCTGGATATTACAAACTCGAGTCGGAAAGCGAACAGCTGAAGCAGCATTTCGAATCGCAACTCAATTAGTTGATGAAGGCAAAATCTCTATGGATGAGGCTTTAATGCGCACAAGTGGTGATCAGTTAGCCCAATTAATGTTTCCACAATTTGATTTAACAGCGAAGCGAAATCTCATTGCAACTGGAATTGCTGCCTCCCCAGGTGCAGCGGTTGGTGAAATCGTCTTTAACTCAAAACGAGCTTTTGATTTAGCAAAAACTGGACGTAAAGTAATTTTAGTTCGCAGAGAAACTAGCCCAGATGATTTAGTTGGCATGGTTGCTGCTGAAGGAATTTTAACTAGTCGTGGCGGTAAGACCTCACACGCGGCAGTTGTTGCTAGAGGTATGGGA
>JBEAVA010000154.1:0-3136 GCA_041161165.1 Actinomycetota bacterium | reverse complement strand
GTTTATTTCACTTTCGCAAAGAGATAAAGATGCTGGCTGGCGTTCAGCAAGAGGGTTACATGAGTTAGGTTTTAAGATTTACAGTACAGCGGGAACCCATTCTTATTTAACTGAGAAAGGTGTTCCTTCTGAAAAGGTAAGAAAAAACTCCGATCCCCAAACAGATCAATTATCTGCCAATGATCTAATTACCAAAGGATTAGTACAATTAGTTATCAATACACCCTTAGGACGTGGTTCTAGGCAGGATGGATTTTTGATTAGAACTGCCGCTATTTCACGATCTGTTGCATGCATAACCACTATTCCGGGTTTTAAAGCAGCGGTGGCAGGGATAAGCGCACTTCAAAAAGATGAGTTTGCAATCAAATCTTTGCAGGAGTGGATGACATGATTTCTCCACAAAAAATTAATCGCAATGCACAACAAATTCAATCAGAGGTTTTGAGCAATAAAAAAGTAGGTCCATATCACCATATGGTTTTTGCAGTAGGGGATATGGCAGTTCACAGTAAACCTGGCAACTTTGTTGCCATTTCAGTTGGTGGTGAGCAATCATCTTTGATTTTAAGAAGAGCTTTCGCGATTTATCGCGCAAGCGATAAAGGTCCAATGGGTGGAAGTATTGAATTGGTAGTTGCTCCACATGGCCAAGGCAGTAAATGGTTATGCAGCCAAAATGTTGGTGCTTTTGTTGACATAGTTGGACCTTTAGGAACTGCTTTTGGGATTCCAACAACAAATGCCAACACGATGTTGATTGGTGGTGGATATGGTTCGGCACCACTATTTGCTTTGGCTGAAGTATTGAAAAATCGTGGTTGCCGAGTTGATATGGTCTTAGGTGCAAGTACTGCAAACAAAATTTACGCGCCTTTAGAAGGTAAGCGGAGTGTTTCATCATTAACGCTAACGACAGATGATGGCACTACAGGAATTCATGGTCAGATCAGTGAGGCAATTCCAAGATTAATAAGAGAGTACTCAACAGAGGTTATTTATTCATGTGGTCCAATGGGAATGCTCTCAGCTGTTGCAAAAATTGCAGATGATTTTGATATCGCCCATCAATGTGCGGTGGAAGAGGCCATGGCATGTGGCATTGGCGTTTGCATGACCTGTGTGGTGCCAGTTAAGAATGAAGGTGGCATAAAAATGGTCCGGACCTGTATTGATGGACCGGTCATGGATGGTGCTGAGATTATTTGGGATCGAAAAACTGTAATGGATGCTCTATAAATATGAGCGCCTTGGATTTTTCAACCAAAATAGGTAGTAAGAGATTTTCAAATCCAATCTTCACTGCAAGTGGTTGCGCTAGTTCTGGCCAGGAACTCTCTCAATTTTTTCCATTAACTGAGATTGGCGCGATAGTCACCAAATCAATTATGACTAAACCAAGAACTGGCAGGGTAACTCCTCGTATGGCTGAAACTCCAAGTGGGATGCTTAATTCAATTGGATTGCAAGGCCCTGGAATAGATGCATTTCTTGAAAATGACATCCCATGGTTGGTGTCTAATCAGGTGAAAATCATTGTTTCTATTGCCGGTGAAACAGTTGATGAGTACGGAGTGTTGGCAAGAAGATTAAGGGCTGTGCCTGGCATAAGTGCGGTGGAGGTAAACATTTCCTGTCCAAACGTTGAAAATCGGGGACAAGTATTTGCGTGCCATACCGATACTGCAACTGCTGTAATTGAAGCTGTGCGAAGAAATATTGGCGGAGAATTACCAATCGTTGCAAAATTATCTCCTGATGTTACAGATATTGTTGAGATCGCCTCTGCTGTAATCAACGCTGGCGTAGATGGTTTAGCCTTGATAAACACATTACTTGGAATGGTCATTGATACAAATACTATGAAACCAAAATTGGCTGGTAAAACTGGTGGATTATCAGGACCAGCGATCAGGCCAGTTGCAGTTAGAGCGATATATCAAGTGCATCAAGCATTTCCTAATACTCCTATAGTTGGTATGGGAGGGGTGGCCAGTGGCAGAGATGCACTTGAATTAGTTTTGGCGGGCGCCAGCGCGGTTTCTGTAGGTACTGCTAGTTTTGGAAATCCTACGGCGGCGCTTCAAATACGTAATGAATTGTCAGAGCTTCTAACTCAAAAGGGTTTTACAGATTTTAGAGATGCAATTGGTTTTGCTCATCGGGGAGTGTGATGAATCTTCCGATAATTCTCGCTTTAGATACAAAAGATTTAAATCTAGCTAAGCAGTGGTTAAAGGCATCATCCGATCAGATTGACCATTTCAAGATTGGTTTGGAGTTTTATCTTCAGTTTGGCAGCGCTGGAATAATGCAACTTCGCGAAATTGCTGATTTTAGATTGTTTTTAGATCTTAAGCTGTATGACATACCTAATACGGTGAAAGGTGCCGTGGAGTCAGTGGTTAATTTATCGCCAAAATTTCTTACAGTGCATGCTTCCGGCGGCTCTAAGATGATTGAAGCAGCAAGTAAAGCCCTACCCAATGGATCAATGGATTTTTTAACTCTGGGATATAAAGCCCCGATTGCAGAGGTTACTGAGCTCTGGGCAAGTGCTGCAGTAAAAGCGGGAGCTACATCCTTGGTTTGCTCACCGTATGAAGTTTCAAATTTGAGAAGTAAATTTAAAGAGGCAATCCTCATTACACCAGGAGTTCGTGCTGCTGGAGATGATTTAGGAGATCAAAGCCGTGTGATGTCTGCACCAGATGCACTTTCAAATGGTGCTGATTTTGTTGTCATTGGTAGATCTATTACAAGTCAATGGGATGGATCAGATCTTAAAATGCGTAGGAAGATCGAATTAATCGCCAATAGTTTGGGTTAATAATGCTGCCCCCGAAATTAAGTAGAAGATCTAGAAGAAAAGCTGGCGAAAATGCTGTCAAGGCTCGGCAAGAGCGGGCAAAAGTAAAGGAAATGATTACAAACGGTGAGATTTTCTTTTTCGACTTATTTAATGATGAGCGTAAATCTGTTAAACGAATGAAGATGATTGATTTATTAACCGCAGTGCCTGGAATCGGCAAAACTCGAGCAGAGTTGATCATTGGTAGAACTGGCATATCTCCTTCACGTAGAATTGGCGGGGTAGGACAGCGACAACTTGAGCACTTAAGACAGGAGTTTCTTT
>JBEAVA010000153.1:0-3859 GCA_041161165.1 Actinomycetota bacterium | reverse complement strand
CCAAATGCAAATAAAACAAATAAGGTAAGAATTATTCCAGTTGAGCTGTTGTTAATTAGCCAGGCAATAATTAATAAATTCACCGCTCTTAGGTAATTGCAATTTCTAATAATCCTCTGCCGTGAAAAACGATCTAGGAATGTGCCAACGTAGGGACCAATTAATGAATACGGCAGTAAAACAACGGCAAAGGCTAAGGCCGCAGATACTGCATTCGGCGCTCGCTCAGGTGAGAATAAAACAAAGCTTGCTAAGGCTGATTGAAATAAGCCATCTCCAACGGATTGTCAGAATCCGATTTAATCTTGAGCCTTTGCCAACTGGCCAAATCCCCATAAGGGCAAGCGTAGTAATTAATTTAGGATTAACCTTGGATCTTATGTTAGCCACGATGCGATCAGCTATTGATTACTCATTGAGTAAGAGGCGCACCCTAATTGCACTCTTTCAAGGCTCAGCCAGTGCCATGGATGCATGTGATGCCGACCCTTATTTAAGAAGAGCAGCTAAATATCATGGAGAGTTAACCAAACGGCCTTGCCCAGTTTGCAAGAAATTTAAGATTGTTGATCTGCGCTATGCCTTTGGCGATCAACTCGGCCAATACTCAGGTCGAATTAAGAATCAAGATGAGTTAAACCAAATGCAAAGTGAGTACGGTGAATTTCGCGTCTATGTTGTGGAGATCTGTACTAATTGCCACTGGAATCACCTAGTTGAATCCTTTTTATTGGGAGATGGAATATATCGAAAGCCACCACGGAAGGTGCACACCTTATTAGATGATGATTAACGGGTAATCTTGCCGCGTGAGTAATTTTGTAGAAAAACTACCTAGGCTAGGTTTTTTAGCCGCCGGCTACGCATTTGTTGGCGGAATTTTTCTCTTTGGTTTTGCCTACTTCACAGTTTCAATTCCAGATCCAAATGCTTATGTAAATAGCCAAGCAACCATCATCCAATATGCAGATGGCACTGAGATTGGTCGAATTGGTTCTGAGAATAGAACCGTTGTAACACTTGCTGAAATTCCAGTACAGGTAAGAAATGCGGTGATGGCCGCTGAAGATAGAAACTTTTATTCAAATCGAGCAGTCAGCCCAATCGGTATTGCCAGAGCGGTTTGGAACAACTTAAGAGGTGGCTCACTGCAAGGTGGTTCAACAATCACTCAGCAATATGCCAAGACCGCATTTTTAACACCAGAGCGATCAATTCAGCGAAAAGTAAAAGAGTTAGTGATTGCAATAAAGTTAGAAAATCAATTTACTAAGGATGAGATTTTAGAAAACTACTTAAACACCATTTACTTTGGCCGCGGCTCCTATGGCGTGCAGACCGCATCCCAAGTTTATTTTGGAACTACTGTCGATAAATTAACAACCGCCCAATCTGCGGTGTTAGCAAGTATTTTGCGAAGCCCAGGGCTTTATGACCCAGGGTTTAAAAAAGAGAATTTACCTAGATTAGAAAAAAGATTTGCATATGTAATTGATGGCATGGTGGAGGCTGGTTGGTTAGAAAAAGAAAAGGCGGCAAAGATAAAGTTTCCAATTATTAATCCAAGAGTCACCTCAGGCGCTCTTGCTGGACCAAAGGGTTATGTGATCTCTTGGGTAGAGCGAGAGTTAAATCAACTTGGTTTTACTGATGAGCAGTTGATGATTGGTGGCTACATTATTAAAACCACTTTGGTAAAAGATGCACAAGAGGCAGCAGTTGCTGCGGTAAATAAAGAAGCACCTACTAAAGCACCTGAGAACTTACATATTGGATTGGTGGCAATTAGGCCTGGTACAGGTGAGATCTTAGCAATGTATGGTGGTCAAGATTATTTAAAGTATCAATTTAATGCAGCAACTCAAGGCATTACCTCAGGCGGCTCTTCATTTAAAGCTTTCACATTAGTAGCTGCCCTTGAAGAGGGAATTCCATTAACTTCAGTATGGAATGGCGATTCACCAAAGGTTTATGACGACGGTATTGGCCGGCCCTATCCAGTTAATAACTACGGCAGTGAAAGTTGGGGCAATATGTCTTTACTTACCGCCACTGAAAAATCTGTAAATACTATTTATGTTCCACTTGGTATGAAGGCTGGCTTAGAAAAAGTAGTTGATGTGGCACGGCGTGCCGGAATTCCAGATTCAGTAGAGATGATTGCATCCCCTTCAGTTTCCTTAGGTGCAGCCAGCCCACATGTCATTGATTTAGCAAATGCTTACGCCACCTTTGCCGCTCAAGGTGTTTATGCAAAACCATTTATTATTAATGAGGTACAAGGACCTAATAAAGGAATTTTGTATCAAGGAAGAGTTCAAGCTCAAGAGGTATTTAGAAAAGATGTAATGGCAGATTTAACTTATGCATTAAGTCGGGTAACTACATCAGGAACTGCAGCAGTAGTTGGCTCTCGAGTAGCCAGACCTACTGCAGGTAAAACTGGTACATCAAATGACAACGCATCTGCTTGGTTTAATGGTTACACACCAGAGGTTGCTGCCTCCGTTGCCTTCTACCGTGATGATGCCACTCAATCCTTAAATGGAATTGGTGGCTTAACCTCTGTAACTGGTGGATCCTTTCCAGCGCGAATTTGGGCGGAGTTTGTGAAAGGATATTTAAAGAAAACACCCGTACAAGAGTTTCCTGCCCCGGCAAATATTGGTGGCATAGAGCCAATTAATTTTATAAATTCAATTCCAGAGATGGACCCTGCGTTAATTCCGCCATCCCCATCACCATCACCTAAGAAATCACCATCACCAACTAAGAAAAAGAGATAAACCTTGCTTACCAAATTGGTAAGTAGATCATTTGTTGGAGTATTACTTTTATCTTCATCTTTATCTTTCTTAAAATTTAATCACTGTCGCCTAAATAATTTCACCTCCCCTGATAATTATGTACACGCTTGCTATACCGATATTCCAGCACTCTTTTCAGAGCGAGGCTTAGATACCAATACCTTCCCTTATAGTTCAGCGACAAACTCATTTGAGTATCCACCGGTTATTGGTTTAGGCAATTGGTTAATCTCATTTATTACACCATCATCTGACCCACATAGATTCTTCTTTGATATTAATGCTGTGCTTATCACCGCGTTGTTTTTTATATCAGCATTTATAGTTAGAAAAATAGCTCCTAAGCATCAATACATTTTTCCTCTAGTACCTGCAGTTATCGCCTCACTATTTATTAATTGGGATATCTGGGCAGTGGTAACCACTCTTGCTGCTATTTACTACTTTGATAAGAAAAAGTATGAACAAAGTGGGATTTGGTTAGGTATCTCAATTGCTACTAAATTCTTTCCAATTGTATTGCTACTTCCAATAGCAATCATTTTTTATAGAAGTAATCAGTTAAAGCAGTTAATAAGATACCTACTGACCACCTTTAGCTTCTGGGCGGTGATCAATATTCCTATTGCAATTATTTATTTTGATGGCTGGTGGAGATTTTTTAAATTAAATCTAGAACGGGGTGAGGATTTTGGTTCTATTTGGTATGGGCTATCACTCTTAAATATTAAGGTTTCAAATCTTGATTTACTTTACCCACTTATCTCACTGATTCTTTTTGCTCTCCTTGCCTACTACTTGTTTAAACTCCCCAACTTGCCTAACTTAGCCGCGGTTGCATTATTTGCAGTTGTTATTTTCACAACCATTAGCAAGGTTTACTCACCACAGTATGTATTGTGGCTAACACCACTTGCAGTAATTGCATTGCGAAAAGATAAGCAGCTAATTGCATTTTGGTTTTGGCAGGCAACTGAGATTATTTATCACCTGGCAATCTGGCAGTACTTAGCGTTGTTTTCAGATGCACAATTTGGATTACCAGCTGGTGG
>JBEAVA010000152.1:0-2595 GCA_041161165.1 Actinomycetota bacterium | reverse complement strand
GTATTCAATTTACGTGCAGCATCAATATAGTCATCCCAGCTCTTTGGAACAGGAATTCCTGCGGCAGATAACAAATCCTTGCGATAGAACATAATTACAGAACCAGAGTGCATTCCAGGAATTAGGTACACATCTTTACCGCCAAATTTGTTATTGGCAACATCGTAACGACTTGTGTAATCGAGTTGGCCTGCAGGAAAATCTGCTGGGTAATTATAAGTTGGAGCAGTTAATTCCTTGTTGGCAATGTAGTCATTTAGTTTTGTAAACAATCCGCCGCCAACAACTCCTGAAACTGTAAAACCCAAGTTGTCGATAATGTCATACTCTGAAGTTGAAGCACGCAAAACAGATTGAATTTTTTCTAACTGTGCTCCAAGTGCTAAGGCAGTTACTTCAACTTTTATGCCGTGTGTCTTTTGAATGTAAGAGATCTTGTCTTTAATGCCTTCTTGATCTCTTTCGCCATCCACCAATAGAATTTTTACAGTCGTTCCTGCAAATTTCTTTGGGTTGTATGCAGCTGCAGATGCTGACTCAGCCATACCCACAGAACTTGCACCGGCAACTGCAGCTGCTGCTGCTCCAACTTTAAGGAAATCTCTACGATTGACGCCATTGTCACTGGAGTCAGTGGCGTGTGCTCTGACTTTATCCTTCATTTTCGCTCCTATGTCTGAGGTTAATTGTGCAATTACTAGGTCAGCCAATCCCTGGGGTTAATCTGACTGGCCTGTAGTAAATGCAAATTAGACCTACATGAGAGCCAAGTCAAGCGTTTGACTAAAGCAATTTGGCGTCTTTAGGGGCGATTTTCCTTAAGGCAAGCGGTCGGAATTTGCTCCAGTGCGCCTAACTGATCAGTAACCTGCTGTTTTGTTATCCATTCGTAATCTACGATTTTGCCAAGGCCCACAGAGGTCGTAAGAGGCTTCATCATCCCGTTTTCAATAACAGGTTGTTCCAGACCATCATCCATTGGGTGCACACCCGTGCCAGGAATTCCCCACTCAATTGGTACATCTTTAAAGCCGAAAATAGGAAGTAGTCGCGAGTGCAGATGCGGAAACATGTGTGGTGAAACTTTAACTTGGGCTTCACGCGCACGTTCTAATGACTTTTTTAAACCAGTCACTCCCCCGTTGGTTGTTGCATCAACTCTGATTATGTCCACAGCATTTGCTGTCAGAAGTGCCTCTGGATGATACGAACCACCTTGCTCATCGCCCATTGCAACTGGAGTTTTCGATCCGGCTCTCACTCTAGCTACCATTCCTGCATCACCGGGTGGGACTACATCTTCAATCCAGCCAAGATTTAAATCTCTAATTCGTTTTTCAAAATCAAGCACAGCTTCACTTGATCTTAAGACCATATTAATATCAAAGCCTACCCAATCAGTTGGTGCAGCTTCTCGTGCCGCTCTCAAACGTGCTTCAGATAGTTCAAGGTCTGGAGAAATAGGAATTTTAAATCTATTCCATCCCTTTTTCTGCAAATCTTTTATCTGGTTAACAAGTTCATCTGGTTGCATGGTGGGTGGATAGCCAACTATCGCTGTCGCGGGCAAATCACAAAGTTCTCCTCCAAGTAATTCCAGAAATGATTTGTTTGTAATTCGAGCCAATGCATCCCAGCAAGCAATATCAACCAAAGAAAGAGCACGCATTCCTATTCCGGCAGCATGAACTGCATGGTTTGTCCAAAGCGCACCATAAAATAATTCACTAGGGTCAGATAGCTCTTTACCCTCATAACAAGGTGCAATCGAGCGATGCACGATGGCGCTTATTGGACCATCCCGAGTCAAACCATAGGCAAATCCTGCAGTTCCATCCGCTAAATCCACACGTACAAGTGCAAATTCTCGATGGTCCATAATCCAATTGCCATAAATAATTGGGACCGGCAAGATGTGATTGATCGTTGCGACACTTACTTTTGTGATTTTCATGTATTAAGCAATCAGATATCCATCGTCACACATGATGGTGTGACCATTTACCAATACAGATGCATCACTTCCCAAGAAAATTGCGGCTCCAACTAATTCTCTTGGCAAACCTAAACGGTCTCTAAGCATTCTTCCTTTGATGAAATCAGCTGTAATGGATGTAGTTGTGGCGGCTTTTTTAGTAAGTGGAGAGTCCATTAAAGTTGGACCGATCCCATTAACTCTTACTCCTCGTGTTCCCCACTCCAAAGCAAATGACTTTGTTAATTGAACAACTCCACCTTTTGACGCCAAATATGCACTTGCTAGTGGGTATGCATTAAAGCCACCAATTGAAGCAATATTTATAATGCTGCCCTTCTGTTGCTTTAACATAATGTTGCCAAAAACCTGCCCAGCTAAATATGTTCCTTTTAAATTTAGATTCAAAATAAAATCTAATTTATCTTCTGGAAAATCTTCTGCTGGACTGCGAAAAGCCGTCCCCGCACTATTGACCAAAATATCTACCTTTGAAAAACTCTCTAATATTTTTAATGAGGTTGATGTCAGGTCTTCTTTTGAAGTCACGTCGCATTTGAAACTCTTTACATTTCCACCTTGCGAATTAATTATTGACTCAGTCTCGCGCATTCCATCAG
>JBEAVA010000151.1:0-2607 GCA_041161165.1 Actinomycetota bacterium | reverse complement strand
GAGCAGACAGATAGATGGGTAAATCCTTTAACCATTTTTATTTGCTTCTAGAGCTTGGCCTAATCTGCCAAGTGTTACTACCTTGATTAAACTCGATCTCAAAGGTGGTAAGTGCGCCGATTGGCGCTGCCTCCACCTGCCAATACTTACTTACCTCCTCGGTAATCTGATCTGAGTTAATCTCCTGCCACCAAGAGCTACTTTGCAGCCAACTATTTAATACCGCGCTGATATGAAAGCGCACACCTTGGTAAATAAACTCAACAGGTTGCCCACTTTGAGTAGTCAGGCAGATCTTGGCCAACTGGTTTTGGCTTAGATCAGGGCTTAATTTGCGTTCGAACATTTGTTCGATAAGATACTAAACCCCACCGACAGTGGCAAGTGGGCTACTTAGCGCAGATAAATGAGGTTAAAAAAGTGTCTCAGCCGGGGGTAGCTCTATTTGTGCTGCCAATTGTGCGCCAGTATTTCTTGCATTATTAACCTCATCTGCAACTGGCCAAAAGGTTAAGCCAGCATCGGCCCGCTCAAGATCGATCATCTTTAAATACTCATCCACCTCTTGTGGTGCTAAAGATTTATTGCTTAGCCAACTACTCCATAAACTATTTGGCAAGATCACCGGCATCCGATGGTGAATTGGTTTTAATATCCCAACAACCTCCCTGGTAATAATGGCGGCGGTGGTAATAGGAGAAGATGTTTGGGGATTGATCCACTCCTCATAAATACCGGCAATTGCAATAGTGCTTTTATCCTTATTTGAGATATAAAAGGGCTGCTTTGGTTTGTATTTACCTAGCTCAGTTGCCCATTCATAATACCCAGTTGCTGGGATTAAACATCTTCTAGATTTAAATGCGCTCTTAAAGGTTGGCTTTTCGGCAATTGATTCAACCCTGGCATTAATTGCATTTGATTGCCTACTTGCATCCTTTGCCCAGGCTGGGATTAATCCCCACCTGCCCATCTGTATTTGCCGGCTATCTCCAGCCAGATTTGTTGCTGATATAAATGGAATTGGTGTGGTTGGTGAGATATTCCAATTACTTGGAGTCAGCGCCACATTGGCATTACCGGCCGCAAACTCAAGTGCTAAATCATCTCCAGATATATTAAGGGCATAGCGACCACACATCTTTAAATCACAAAATTAACTAGCTTTGGTGCAACTGTAATAACCTTCTTAACTTCAACCCCAGCCAGTCCAGCCTTTATCTCAGCATTTTCCCTACCTAATTTTTCTAACTCCTCTTTTGAAATATTAGGCGAGACCTCAATTCGATCTTTAATTTTGCCATTAACTTGCAAGATTGCAATTACATTATCGACACCCAACAATGACTTATCAATTACTGGCCAGCCAGCATTTGCAATTGCAGGTTTATGGCCAAGTTTTTCCCACATATCTTCAGCGGTGTATGGGGCAACAAGTGAAAGAGCGATTGCAATTGTTTCAGCTGCCTCACGCACTGCAGGATCTGTTGGGCCACATCCTGAATCAATTGCCTTACGTGTTGCATTTACCAACTCCATAATTCTGGCAATAACAACATTAAATCTAAAGGATTCAACCGCTAACTCAATTTCAGAAAGTGATTTATGAATTACCTTTCGCAGCTCAATATCACCACTCTTAAAATCAACACCTGGTTTGCTACTGACATCCTGGCTAATTCGCCAAGCGCGATTTAAAAACTTTAACGATCCTGCTGGTGACACATCTGACCAATCAATATCATCCTCGGGAGGTGCGGCAAAGACCATCGATACCCTGATTGCATCTACGCCATGTTTATCTAACTCATCAGATAATTTCACAAGATTGCCTCGGCTCTTACTCATTGCTGAGCCATCCATTAACACCATTCCTTGATTTAAAAGACGAGTAAATGGTTCGGTGAAGTTTAAAAGCCCAAGATCATGTAATACCTTGGTGAAAAAGCGTGAGTATAAAAGGTGCAAGATCGCATGGGTTACGCCACCAACATATTGATCAACCGGCAGCCAGGTTTCAACTGATTTTTTATCAAAAGCCACTTCATGGTTATTTACTGAGGTGTAGCGAAGAAAGTACCAAGATGAATCAACAAATGTATCCATTGTGTCCGCATCTCGTTTGGCAGGTGCTTTGCACTTAGGGCAGGAAACATTTACCCAATCAGAAGCCGCCCCTAAAGGAGAAGTTCCCTTTGGTTTTAAATCTAAACCTTTTGCATCTGGTAATTCAACTGGTAATTGTGACTCTGGAACTGGCACTAAACCGCAACTATCACAGTGAATAATTGGTATAGGCGTTCCCCAGAAACGTTGGCGTGAGATCAACCAATCGCGAAGGCGATAATTCTTGGTTGCTTTACCTAACTTTTTACTCTCAAGCTCAGTAATTATTTTACTTATTGCTTCATCCTTGGTTAATCCAGTAAATAATGAAAAGATTCCAATATGGGCATCTGATTATGTTCTAGCTGATTATGGAACTGGTGCGATTATGGCCGTACCTGCTCATGATCAGAGAGATTTAGATTTTGCCAAAGCAATGAAGTTGCCGGTGCGAGTAGTAATTGATACAGGTCTTGAAGATCCAAATACCTCTGGCGTTGC
>JBEAVA010000009.1:0-9641 GCA_041161165.1 Actinomycetota bacterium | reverse complement strand
GAGATTGCATAAATAACAAATGATGGAAATAGAACAACTGCATACCACCACTGATCTTGAGCGGCAACAATTTCTGAAGTTGACATTGAACCGGCATAGATAAATACCGCAACAAGAGATAGACCCATTGCTACTTCATATGAAATCACTTGAGCTGAAGATCGAAGTCCGCCTAGTAATGGATAGGTAGAACCAGAGGACCAACCTGCCAACACAATTCCATAAACTCCTACTGAAGCAATAGCTAAAACATAAAGAACGCCAACTGAAAGATCTGTAAGTTGCATAGCCGTTTGTTGGCCAAAGAAATTAACTGGTCCTGTCATTGGAATTACAGCAAATGCCATAAAACATGCAGTAGTGCTAATTATTGGTGCAATCACGAAAACAATTCGATCAGCAGCCTTTGGAATTAAATCTTCTTTTAATGCAAGCTTTACGCCATCAACTAAAGCTTGAAGTAATCCAAACTTACCTACTCTGTTGGGTCCACTTCTCTGTTGCATTCTTGCAACAATTCTTCGCTCTCCCCACACAGACATAATGGTTAGAAAAACACATGCAGCAAAAATAATTAATCCCTTAAGTGCAATTATCCAACCTGGATCTTGGCTAATTAACTGTGCATTAGTCATGCTTTAGCCACCTTTACAACTGAATTACTTACTACTCCTAAATTTCTAATCAACTGGCTGTTTAATGAGTTTCTTGGTACCCATACTGTAGATTCTTCAATATCTCCAATTGCGCAAGGCAGAGTTACTGCGCCATAATTATTTGAAACTCTAACCAAATCATTTTCTTTTACGCCAAGAGAACTTGCTCGAGATTTGCTAATTACAACAACTGAGACACGGGCAGTGCCAGCTAAATTCTCCTCACCATCCTGCAACGAACCTTTATCTAACAAGTTTCGCCATGAAGAAAGTACTGCCTCATCAGAACTGACAGATTTGTTGGAAATGGCTACAGCAGACTTCATCTCTGGCTTAACGCCATCCCAGCTTCCTATTGAATCAAATTCAACTCTTGCAGACTTTACTGTTGGCAGATTTATAGGCTTGCCAATCTCATCAGCTAGCATCGAAAGAATTCGCACATCGCTGCGATTTAAAGATTGTTCCACTGCGGCTTCAAATTTTCTAACCTTGCCTTGCCAATCCATAAAAGAACCACTTTTTTCAACTACTGCTGCAACTGGCAGCACCACTGATGCAATTTCAGTGATGTCACTTTGGCGAATTTCTAGTGAAACAATAAATTTCTTTGAAAGCTTCACCTTTGCATCTGGTGAAATATCCATTGGATCAACGCCACCTATTACAACCGCCTGCAAATCTGAATTAATTATCTCCTGCGTGGTTAACCCTGTTGCACTTGGAAGTGAATCAACTGCCCATGCAGTTGCGATATCAACTCTTGCAGCAGCATCACTAATTAATCTATTGCCAGGTAAAGAGTTCGGCATTGCTCCTGCTGCGATTGCACCTCGTTCACCCGCACGTCGTGGCACCCAACCTAATTTTGCACCACTTTCTTTGACCAATTTTGCAACAGCAGAAAGAGCGCCTTGGGTTTCAGAGGCTCGCTCTCCAACTAATACAACTGACTTGCCGGTTAGGCCGGTAATTGAATTTATTGCTGCAACTTCATTTCCTGGAGCAGTTTTAACCAAATTAGCATTTAATTTTTCACTACCTCTGCTTGCTAGTGATGCAATAGAGGTTACTTTGATAGCCCGCTTATGAACTTGCTTATAGATTCTTAAAAATACAATTGGTGATTCATCTTCTGGCTCAAAATTAATCAATACAACATGATCAGCATTATCAATATCTTTATATGTTGCATTTGTTGAAACAGTGCTTATGAAATCTAGCTCTTCATCACTGTGCGAGCGCGCACGAAAATCAATATTGTTAGTTCCAAGAGTTACTCGAGCAAATTTGCTATAACCATAAGCATCTTCAACGGTTGCTCTACCGCCCACTAATACTCCAGCACGTGCATCTTTTAATCCTGCTGCTGCAGCTGCTAATGCCTCTGGCCAGGATGCTTCTTGTAATTGTCCATTGGCATCTCTAATTAAAGGAGTTGTTATTCTGTTTTTTGCTACCTCATATTTGAAAGCCCAGCGACCTTTATCGCAATTCCATTCTTCATTAACTGAAGCATCCTCGCCAGCTAATCGTCGTAAAGTCTTTCCTCGTCTGACATCAGTTCGCATCGCACACCCTGATGCACAGTGTTCACATGCAGAATCTGTGGAAACTAAATCAAATGGTCTTGCCCTGAATCTGTACGAGGTTCCAGTTAGCGCGCCCACTGGGCAAATCTGTACCGTATTTCCAGAGTAGTAGGAATCAAATGGTTCATCTTCATAAATGCCAACTTGTTGTAGAGCGCCTCGTTCATTTAATGTAATAAATGGATCACCAGCAATTTGTTCTGAAAATCTAGTGCATCGCGCGCATAGAACACATCTTTCACGATCTAATAAAACCTGTGATGAGATTGCAACAGGCTTTTCAAATGTTCGCTTTACTCCCTCAAATCTTGATTCCCCGCGTCCATTAGACATCGCTTGATTTTGCAAAGGACACTCTCCGCCTTTGTCGCAGACTGGGCAATCAAGTGGATGATTTATTAACAACAACTCCATAATTCCTTTTTGCGCCTTGTCAGCTACTGGTGAAGTTAATTGAGTCTTAACTACCATCCCGTTTTCAACTGGAATTGTGCAAGATGCCTGTGGCTTTGGAAATGCCCGACCATTAATCTCAATATCCACTAAGCATTGGCGACATGCCCCGGCTGGCGCAAGAAGTGGGTGGTCACAAAATCTTGGAATTTGAATACCTAATTTTTCAGCAGCTCTAATGACTAATGTTCCTTTTGGAACTGTCACTTCAAAACCATCAATAACACAGGTAATCATCTCAACTGCTTGCTCGGTGCTCAGTTCTTGAATACTCACTTAACACCTGCACTCTCAAATAAAGTTGCAGCCATTGGGTCAAATGGACAAGCACCTGCTGATAAGTGATCCAAATACTCTTGGCGGAAATACTTAAGGGAGGAGATAATTGGACTTGCAGCTCCATCAGCAAGTGCGCAGAATGATCGACCCATAATGTTGTCGCAAAGATCTAGTAACTTATCTAAATCTGCCTCGCTGCCTTTTCCTGCTTCTAAATCCTTTAGCACTTGTACTAACCACCATGTGCCTTCACGACAAGGGGTGCACTTACCGCAAGATTCATGTTTATAAAATTCAGTCCAGCGAAGTACGGCTCGGACAATACAAGTGGTTTCATCAAAAATTTGTAATGCCTTTGTTCCAAGCATTGAGCCAGCAGCCGCAACACCTTCATAATCAAGTGGAATATCTAAATGCGCATCAGTAAAAATTGGAGTGGAGGATCCTCCTGGAGTCCAAAACTTTAACTTATGGCCTTTTCGAACTCCGCCAGATATCTCTAATAATTGACGTAAAGTAATTCCAAGTGGTGCTTCAAACTGACCTGGGTTATTAACATGGCCAGACAAGGAATAAAGAGTGAATCCCTTACTTTTTTCTGTTCCCATAGATGTAAACCAAGCGACACCTTGATTAACAATTGCTGGCACAGAGGCAACAGATTCAACATTGTTAACTACGGTTGGCTTTGCATAAAGGCCCGCGATTGCTGGAAATGGTGGGCGCAATCTTGGTTGTCCTCTAAATCCCTCTAATGAATCAAGAAGTGCGGTCTCTTCACCGCATATATATGCACCGGCACCAACATGTAATACCAGCTCTAGATCAAATCCTTTTCCTAATATGTTCTTACCTAGTAAACCGGCTTTGTAAGCATCTTCAATAGCTTGTTGAACTCTTCTAACAACATGAGTTACTTCGCCACGAATATAAATAAAAGCATAATTAGCTCGAATTGCATAGGAGCCAATGATTACTCCTTCAATTAGAACGTGAGGATTAGCCATCATCAATGGTGTGTCTTTACATGTACCTGGCTCTGATTCATCTGCATTAACTACAAAGTAATGATCTTTGTTATCACCTTGTGGAATGAAGCCCCATTTACTTCCAGTTGGGAAACCTGCTCCACCTCTTCCGCGCAACCCAGAGTCTTTAACTAATTGGATAACTTCATCAGGGTTCATTGCCAAGGCTTTAGCAACTGCTGTGTAGCCACCACTTCGTTTATATCCATCAATAGTGAATGAATCAGCTTGATCCCAATTTGCAGAAAGGACTGGTGTTAATTTACTCATGCGCCACCTTTTGCTTTCTTTAAACCAAGCAATGTTGGCTCTCCTGCTTGTACTCCTTCATTAGCAAGACCATCAGAAATTCCAGCAAGTACGGCTGAATTTTGTTTCCAGCTTCTTAATGTTTTTGGACCACGGGTTGGTGCCGGTGGATTACCTGCTCTGGCGCCATCAACTAAATCTTTGACTGATTGCACAGTTTGATTGTCATAGAACTCCCAATTGACCATAACGACTGGGGCATAATCACAAGCTGCGTTGCACTCAATGTGCTCTACCGAAACTTTTCCATCAGGTGTAACACCATCATTTTCAATTCCTAAATGTTCTTTAACTGCATCAAATATTAGATCTCCACCCATAACTGCACACAAAGTATTGGTACAGATTCCCACATGATATTCACCAACTGGCTTTGATTTATATTGTGTATAAAAAGTTGAAACCGCAGTTACTTCAGCTGTTGCAAGCTCTAACTTCTGACCAATTAATTCAATACCTTCATTGGTTACATATCCATCAATTGACTGCACGTAATGCAATAACGGCATAATTGCAGAACGTTTTCTTGGATACCTTGCAATGATTGAATCCATAATTGAAATCTGCTCTGTGGTAAATGCCATTAGCGATCCACCCCGCCCATAACTGGATCAATTGATGCGACCGCTGCAATTACATCTGCTATCTGTCCACCTTCACACATTGCGGCAGTTGATTGCAAATTATTAAAAGAAGGATCACGAAAGTGAACTCGATAAGGTCTTGTTCCACCATCTGAAACTAAATTAACTCCAAGCTCACCACGTGGCGATTCAATTGCTGTGTAAACCTGACCCGCTGGAACCCGGAAGCCTTCAGTTACTAACTTGAAGTGGTGAATCAAAGCCTCCATTGATTCGCCCATGATTTCTCTAATGTGATTTAGTGAGTTACCCATTCCGTCCGCACCAACAGATAGTTGAGATGGCCAGGCAATTTTTTTATCAGCAACCATCACGGGTTGATTCTCTAATTTTTCTAACTTCGAAACGCACTGTTCAATAATTCTTAAGGATTGCTCTAACTCTTGCATTCTAATTAAGAATCGACCATATACATCGCAGGTATCAGTAGTAGGAATATCAAACTCATAATTTTCATATCCGCAATATGGCTGTGCTTTACGCAAATCCCAAGCAAGTCCGGTTGAGCGAAGTACTGGTCCTGTAATTCCTAAAGTTGTGCAACCTGCTAAATCTAAGTAACCAACTCCTTGAGTTCGCTTAAGCCAAATTGAGTTTCCAACCAGCAACTTTTGGTTATCTTTGAAGTTATGCCTTAAATCTTTTACAGTTTCGCGAATTTTTTTAAGAGCACCCTCTGGTAAATCTTGCGCTACCCCACCTGGGCGGATGTAGGCCATGTTCATTCGCAATCCTGAGAGTAATTCAAAAACATCCAAAACTTTTTCACGCTCTCTAAAGGCGAAAATCATTGGAGATAAAGCACCAAGCTCTAATGCGCCAGTTCCTAGTGCAACCATATGGGAGGAGATTCGATTGAATTCCATCATCATTACTCGAATAACTGTCGCCCGCTCCGGCACGTCATTTGTGATTCCTAAGAGTTTTTCAACACCTAAGCAATACGCAGTTTCATTAAAAATCGGTGATAAATAATCCATTCTGGTTACAAAAGTTACGCCTTGAGTCCAATTTCTAAACTCAGTGTTTTTCTCAATTCCAGTATGTAAATAGCCGATGCCACATCGAGTTTCGGTAACTGTTTCGCCTTCTAATTCCAGAATTAAACGCAGCACGCCGTGAGTTGAAGGATGTTGTGGTCCCATATTCAAAACAACGCGCTCTTCTTTAGTTGCGCCAATTTCAGTTACTAAAGAATCCCAATCTCCACCAGTAACGGAGTAAACCCGTCCTTCAGTGGTTTCTTGAGAGGAGGCGTATGGATCGGTAAATGTTGTCATTTGTAACTCCGACGCTGCGAAGGAGCAGGAACCGTTGCGCCTTTATATTCAATTTCAATTCCACCAAGTGGATAATCTTTGCGTTGCGGAAATCCTGACCAATCATCTGGCATCAAAATTCGAGTTAATCCAGGGTGATTATCAAAAATAATTCCGAACATGTCATAAGTTTCACGTTCGTGCCAATTAGCACCTGCCCAAACACCTACTACCGAAGGAATATGTGGCTCTTTCTCGGAAACACAAACTTCCAATCTAATTCTCTGATTTCGAGTAATAGATAACAATGAATAAACCGCATGCAATTCACGCGAGGTTTCTTCTGGAAAGTGAATACCATTTATGCCGACACACATTTCAAAACGAAGTTGATCGCGAAGAATTTTTGCTACATCTACTAATCGTGCAGCTTTAATAAATAAAGTTAGCTCGCCACGATCTACAACAACCTTTTCAATTGCATCACTAAAAAGTGGATATGCCCGCTCTAAATCGTCCGCTACTTGATCAAAATATCCACCATATGGACGCTGTGTAGCGGCAATAACTGTTGCAGAATTAACTAGCCCGCCAAACCCTGAGGTATCACCACTACCTTTGCTGCCAAACATTCCATTCTCGCTCATGCAAGTAGGCCCTTTAATTGATGAGTAGGTTTAGCAGCGAGCGCAGCGGCCTCTACCTCTTTAATAATCTTTTCTCTATTTGGCCCTAATTTTTCATTTCCAATTTGCTCATGAAGTTTCAAAATTGCATCCATCAACATCTCTGGCCTTGGTGGGCAACCAGGTAAATAAATATCAACTGGAATTATGTGGTCAACGCCTTGCACAATTGCATAGTTGTTGAACATGCCACCGGAAGAAGCGCAGGCGCCCATTGCAATTGTCCACTTAGGGGCTGCCATTTGATCATAAATTTGTCGAACTACTGGCGCCATTTTGTTGCTAACTCGTCCAGCCACAATCATTAAATCTGCCTGCCGTGGGGATGCGCGAAATACTTCCATTCCAAATCTGGCTAAGTCATATCTACCAGCACCAGCGGCCATCATTTCAATCGCACAACATGCTAAACCAAATGTTGCTGGCCATAGCGAGTTCTTGCGCATGTAACCAGCAAGTTTTTCAACTGTGGTCAATAAAAATCCACTTGGTAATTTTTCTTCTAAGCCCACGTTTAATCCCATTCCAATCCACCGCGGCGCCAAACATAAGCGTATGCGACAAAGACGGTGGCAATAAATAATCCCATTTCAACTAATCCAAAAATTCCCAACTGATCAAAGGCAACTGCCCATGGGTATAAAAAGACAATTTCAATATCAAAGACTATAAAAAGCATTGCGGTTAAGAAATATTTAATTGGAAATCTTCCGCCACCTGCTGCTTGCGGTGAAGGTTCTATTCCACACTCATACGCATCAGACTTTGCACGGTTGTAACGCTTAGGTCCGGTAAGTGCGGCAGCTGCTACGGAGAAAATCGCAAAACCAAAGCCAATTGCCCCAATCGCCAGGATCGGTACATAGGGATTGAATGAGAGATTCATACGGTCAAATCTTATTGTTAGCCAGCAGTGGCTTTTGCCACTTACGCCTTATACCCAATGTGAACTGCGACAATTCCGAAGGTTAGGTCCTGCCAGGCTACAGATTTCCACCCATTTTGTTCCAATATTAAGGCTAGCCCTGCCTGATCTGGCCATGCCCGGATCGATTCAGCAAGATAGATATAAGCCTGCGGATTTTTGCTAATTTTTCTGGCGATTACAGGAAGTGCTTTCATTAAATAATTTAAATAAATTAATTTAAAAAATTTATTTACCGGATGCGAGAATTCAGCAATCACAATTTTGCCACCAGGCTTAGTAACTCGAAGCGCCTCTTTTAGTGCAGTTGAAGTATTACTTGTATTGCGCAATCCAAATGAAACTGTGGTTACATCAAATGAGCTTTCATCAAATGGAAGTTTTAATGCATCACCTTGCACAAATTTAATATCCTTATGTTGCTTCCTGCCTTGTGAGAGCATTCCTTCAGAAAAATCTAACGCAATTACTTCAGCACCCTTATCAACTAATGGCCGAGATGATGAGCCGGTTCCAGCTGCAATATCTAACACTTTCATTCCAGGTTTTGGTGCGATGATTGAGGTCACACTCTTTCGCCATGCCTTAGTTCGCCCTAGGCTAAGTAGATCATTTAAGAAGTCGTAGCGACTAGCCACATCATCAAACATTTTTGAAACATCATCTGGATCTTTATTCATATTTGCGCGGACCACGCCCCTATTCTCTTAGGAGTAGGCTTTACACACAAATCCAGCAAATAGATAGGCTTGAAAATAAATATGGCAGTTTTAATAACTACTGAAGTCTTGGGTGAGATTTCAGTATTAACCTCAGTTGAAAATCAATCAGAATTAACAACTGCCTGGATTAGAAGCGGTGACGGATTAATTGGTTTTGGTGAATACAAAAAAATTGAAATCTCTGGAAGTGACCGATTTAAGCAGGCTCGAACTTGGTGGAATAGCCAACTATCTGATTTCAAAATCCAAAACAATGTTCACGGTAGTGGCACCGGGCCAGTGCTTTTTGCATCATTTTCATTTGATCCAAATGAAAAATCAGTATTGATCATCCCAGAAATTATTTTAGGTAGGAAGAATGGAAAATCATGGGTTACTTGGATCGGCCAAGGAAGGCAACCTGATTTCTCAAAGGTTGGTAATGCCAAAGTAAGTGGAGAAATAAATTGGAGTGATGGTTCAATTTCTGAAGGTCAGTGGCGCAGCCAAGTTGATTTTGCAATTAAATCGATAAAGGAAAATAAGTTAGAAAAGGTTGTATTGGCTAGGGATCAAGTAGCTACCTCAACAACCCAGATAAATTCTCGAAGTTTGTTACAACGGCTAGAGATTGAATACCCCTCCACCTGGCTTTTTTTAGTTGATGGTTTAGTTGGTGCCACACCTGAACTATTAGTTAGGTTAAGTAAATCATTAGTTACCTCAAGAGTTCTTGCTGGCACTATTAGAAAAACTGGAAATGAAGATCGAGACCTGGCGCTAGCGGCATCACTTGCAAAATCTTCAAAGGATTTAGAAGAGCATGAGTACGCAGTTAGATCTGTGGCAGATGCACTAGAACCTTTTTGTTCATCAACGAATGTTCCAGAATCACCTTTTGTATTACATCTTTCTAATGTTATGCACCTAGCCACTGATGTAACTGGAGTTTTAAATGACAGTGCAAAACAGGCAGATGTTTTCACCTTAGTTGAGCAACTACATCCATCTGCTGCTGTTTGTGGGACGCCGACCGATCTTGCTAATGATTTAATCGCAGAGCTTGAGCAAATGAACAGAGGCCGTTATGCCGGTCCAGTTGGTTGGAT
>JBEAVA010000001.1:0-14597 GCA_041161165.1 Actinomycetota bacterium | reverse complement strand
GTCCATAACCATCCTAAAGCCGCTACCGCAGTTCCTTTTGGTCTAACAGCCTCACTAATCTCTAAGTAAAAAACTTGTAGACCGCCAGACATTAAGCTCATGGTTGCGGTCACAATCATCATTGACCAATCTGGATAAGTAAAAGCCAGGGGTAATGAAAAAATAAACCAAAAAAGGTAGATCCGTTTGAATGCTGCAAAAGATGAAGTCTTTTTCGAGACCATGCCCGCAACAAGTCCGCCAATTACATTTCCAGCTGCCATAATTGCAAATAGAATTCCAGTTCGGTGTGGGATATTTTCTAGTGTTGTAAACGCAGGTACTGCAATATCAAAAGCGCCCCAACCTAGACCGATAAACACACCTTCAAGCATTAGTAATTGCATGGCTGGTGTTCGCCAGACCGCAAGATCCTTAGAAGTTTTCTTTTCAGGTGCCCATCGTTTTAATTGTGGTGAAAGTGACAGTGCAGCTCCGCCAATAAAAATAAGAGCAGAGCAAATTTGCAAGGATAATTCTGGGGAATAATTTAGTGCAACTGTTGTCGCAGCTAATGGGCCAAAGACGCCAACTGAGTTCATAACTGCAGTATCAATTGCGTAGGCAGTTCTTATCTGATCCTGAGGAACTGTTACTTTCCAAAGTGGACGAATAGATAAATTAATTGGGGGAGCAGAGAAGCCCAAAACTCCTGCGAAAACCACTAATTGGGTACTTGAGTTACCGGTTGAAAACAAAAGAATTAAGACTGCATAGCTCGGCGCAAAAACTCGTAATGGAATTTTCATTCCAAATTTATCTATTAGTGTGCCTCGCAGCCCTGCCGTTGTTGCACCAGTAATGCCATTAACACCCGTTGCAAGACCTGCAATAGCGATTGATCCAGTGGTTTGTTGGACTTTGAAAAAAATACTCAACGAGATCATTCCATAGGCCATTCGGGCTGGAAAGGAACTAATAAGCAGATATTGGCCGGATTTATTACTCAAAACCTTGGAATATCTACTCATTGACTCATTCTAGTCATCGCCAGTTTGACCCTACTGTCTATTCGAAAGTAACCTTGCCCGTCCCTGTCCCTACTAGTTGATTTACCCCCGGAGTACACCTATCTAATGACCCCCTCTCAAATTGCAGTAAACGATATTGGATCTGCCGAAGATTTTTTAGCCGCCATTGAAGGCACAATTAAGAATTTTAACGACGGAGATTTAGTCTCTGGAATTGTTGTTCAAATCGATCGCGAAGAAGTTTTATTAGATATTGGTTACAAAACTGAAGGTGTTATTCCATCTCGTGAGTTATCAATTCGACATGATGTCGATCCAAGTGAGTTAGTTAAAGTAGGCGACCGTGTTGAGGCGCTAGTTCTTCAAAAGGAAGATAAAGAAGGACGTTTAATTCTTTCCAAGAAACGTGCGCAGTATGAGCAGGCATGGGGAGATGTTGAAGGCAAGAAAGAACGCGATGAAGTTGTAACTGGAACAGTAATTGAAGTAGTTAAGGGCGGACTAATAGTTGATATTGGACTCCGTGGATTCTTGCCAGCATCGTTGGTTGAAATGCGCAGAGTTCGTGACCTCACCCCTTACATCGGACAACAGGTTGAATGTCGAATTATTGAGCTAGATAAGAATCGTAACAATGTGGTGCTCTCTCGTAGAGCTTTCCTTGAACAATCTCAATCTGCTTCACGAACAACTTTCTTAAACCAACTTCAAAAAGGTCAGGTTCGATCAGGAGTTATCTCTTCAATCGTTAACTTTGGTGCATTTGTTGATCTTGGTGGCGTTGATGGCTTAGTTCACGTTTCAGAGCTTTCTTGGAAACACATTGATCATCCATCTGAGGTAGTAGAAGTTGGCGATGAAGTTACAGTTGAAGTATTAGAGGTTGATTTTGAAAGAGAGAGGGTTTCGCTATCTCTTAAGGCAACTCAAGAAGATCCATGGCAAGCATTTGCTCGTACTCACACAATCAATCAAGTTGTGCCAGGTGAGGTAACCAAGTTAGTTCCATTCGGTGCATTCATTAAAGTATTTGAAGGTATTGAAGGTTTGGTACACATCTCTGAATTAGCAGAGCGTCATGTTGAAATTCCAGAACAGGTAGTTCAAGTAGGAGATAAATTATTTGTAAAGATAATAGATATTGATCTTGAGCGTCGTCGCATCTCTCTTTCATTAAAGCAAGCCAATGAAGGACAAGAAGTTGAGGTTGAAGCATTCGACCCAACTCAATATGGAATGCCAGCTCGTTATGATGCAGAGGGCAAGTTTATTTATCCGGAAGGTTTTGATCCTGAAACTCAAGAATGGAAACCAGGATATGAAAGTCAGCGCGAAGAGTGGGAGCGTCAATATGCCGAGGCCCAATCTCGCTTTATGGCTCACAAGAAGCAAAAGGCAGAGGCAAAAGCAGCTGATGCTGCCGCTCCTGCTGCCGAGTAACCGATTATTAATTATGGCCTCAGGAAACTGGGGCCATTTTTTTATTGTGTAGGGTTTAACTCATGTTAGTCGTGGCGTTAACCGGGGGAATCGGTTCTGGAAAATCTACTGTTGGCCAAATGTTTGAAGATTTAGGAGCCATAGTTACCGACTCTGATCAACTTGCCAGAGAGGTTGTAGAGCGTGGAACGACTGGCTTTGATCAAATCATTGCAGCATTTGGTGATGAGGTATTAAAAAATGGCGATTTGAATAGAGCGGCTTTAGCAGAGTTAGTTTTCAAAGATCCAGGAAAGCGTGAGAGGTTAGAGCTAATAACTCATCCCTTGATCAGAAAAGCATTCGCAAAGATTGTTGAATCAGCCAAAGGTGATTCGATTGTCATTAATCAGATTCCGTTATTAGTTGAATCAAAGCATGATTATAAATTTGATCATGTAATTACAGTGTCCGCCGCTGAAGAGGTGAGAATTGAAAGATTGTTAAAACGGGGCATGAGCCTGACTCAAATAAAGCAGCGACTGCAAGCCCAATCTAATGATGTTCAGCGGGAAGAAATTGCGGACTCGATTATAAGAAACGAAGGTAGTCAGGCCGGATTATTGTCTGAAGTAGAGAAAGTTTGGGAGCTTCTTCAACTTAAAAATAAGAATAAATCATGAGGCCGATTTCTGATTTAACTCGTAGAGTCGAGCCTTTTCAGGTTATTAGTGATTATGTACCCGCTGGAGATCAACCTGCCGCGATTGCTGAATTAGTTGCTCGGTTGGCCAAGAAAGAACAAGACATAGTTTTGCTGGGAGCAACGGGAACAGGAAAATCAGCAACTACAGCCTGGATGATCGAACAAGTCCAGCGACCAACTCTAGTTATTGCTCCAAATAAAACTTTAGCAGCACAGTTAGCCAATGAATTTAAGGAGCTACTACCAAATAATGCGGTTGAATATTTTGTTTCATACTATGACTACTACCAGCCAGAAGCATATGTTCCGCAAACTGACACATTTATCGAGAAAGACTCATCGGTTAATGATGAGGTTGAACGTTTAAGACACTCTGCGACTAATTCTCTACTTACTAGGCGAGATGTGATCGTGGTGGCCACGGTTTCTTGTATCTATGGTTTGGGAACACCTCAAGAATACATAGACCGTATGGTGAAATTGAAAATTGGTGATTCTATTGATCGAAATACCTTGTTACGTAAATTTGTTGATATTCAATACAAGCGAAATGACATGGCATTTGAACGTGGAACTTTTCGCGTTCGTGGGGACACAATCGAGATAATTCCTATGTATGAAGAGCTTGCATTGCGAATTGAAATGTTTGGCGATGAAATTGAGAAAATCATGACTCTTCATCCTTTGACTGGAGAAATTGTCAGGGACGAGAATGAGATGTACGTATTCCCAGCAACTCACTATGCAGCTGGCCCTGAAACTATGGAACGGGCAATTAAAGAGATAGAAGCAGAGCTTGAAAAACGTGTAGATGATTTTGAAAGATCTGGAAAATTACTTGAAGCACAAAGAATTAAGATGCGAACCACTTTTGACATTGAAATGATGCGTCAATTGGGTTTTTGTTCTGGAATAGAAAACTATTCAAGACATTTAGATGGAAGAGAGCAAGGCTCGGCACCTAACTGTCTTTTAGATTATTTTCCTGAGGATTTTTTAGTAGTAATTGACGAGTCGCATGTAACTGTTCCACAAATAGGTGCCATGCACGAAGGTGATGCCGCTCGAAAGCGAACACTGGTGGAGCACGGGTTTAGATTGCCAAGCGCAATGGACAATCGCCCACTTAAGTTTGCTGAATTCCTTGAAAGATGCGGACAGAAAGTTTATTTGTCAGCCACTCCTGGCAAGTATGAATTGGAAAAAACAAACAATAATGTTGTAGAACAAGTTATTCGCCCTACGGGATTAGTTGATCCAAAAATCGTTGTAAAACCAATTAAAGGGCAGATCGATGATTTGATTAAAGAAATTAAGTTACGCGCAGATCGTAATGAACGAGTTTTAGTGACAACTTTGACTAAAAAAATGTCAGAAGAGCTCACCGACTACATGCTAGGTCTGGGCGTGAAAGTCAGATATTTACATTCAGAAGTTGATACTTTAAGAAGAGTTGAGTTGCTCAGAGAACTTAGAACTGGTGAATATGATGTTTTAATTGGTATAAATCTTTTACGTGAAGGTTTAGATTTACCAGAAGTATCCTTGGTGGCAATTTTAGATGCCGATAAAGAAGGATTTCTAAGATCAACAACATCACTGATTCAAACTATTGGTCGCGCTGCACGAAATGTTTCAGGAGAAGTGCATATGTATGCTGACAATATGACTAAATCAATGACTAACGCCATTGAAGAAACTAATAGGCGCCGTGCAAAACAGGTAGCGTATAACAAAGAACATGGAATTGATCCAACACCTTTACGCAAGAAAATTGCAGACATCACAGATTTAATTGCAAAAGAGGCGGATGACACAGATGATTTGGCCGCCAAAACAAAGAAAATCGGATTTACTAGTGGGGTTCATAGTAAGAATGCGCAGTCATTGCCACGCCAAGAACTGGTGGCATTGATCGAATCACTTACTGATCAAATGAGGTTGGCAGCATCGGAGTTAAGTTTCGAATTAGCGGCAAGATTAAGAGATGAGATTAGAGAATTGAAAAGAGAGTTAAAAGGGATGCAGGAGGCGGGTAACTGATGAACGATCGCTTGATAGTTCGTGGTGCCCGAGAACATAACTTAAAAGATGTTTCTTTAGATATGCCACGTAACTCTCTTATAGTTTTTACAGGGTTATCTGGATCAGGAAAATCATCTTTAGCCTTTGACACTATATTTGCAGAAGGGCAACGCAGATACGTTGAATCACTTTCAGCTTACGCCCGACAATTTTTGGGACAGATGGATAAGCCAGATGTAGATTTTATTGAAGGGTTATCACCTGCGGTATCGATTGATCAAAAATCAACAAATAGAAACCCTAGATCCACCGTTGGAACCATTACTGAAGTTTATGATTATTTAAGATTGCTTTTTGCTAGGGCGGGTAAACCTCATTGCCCAAAGTGCGGTAAAGCAATTGCCAAACAAACACCTCAAAACATTGTTGACCAAATTCTGCAAATGCAAGAAGGTCTTAAATTTCAAGTTTTAGCTCCAGTTATACGAGCCCGAAAAGGTGAATTTCTAGATCTGTTCAAAGATTTTATTACGCAAGGTTATTCTCGAGTCAGGGTTGATGGCACCACCTATCAAATAGCTGAAGTACCTAAACTTAAAAAACAAGAAAAGCACACAATCGAGGTTGTGGTTGATCGCTTAAGTGTGAAAACGGAAAGTAAGTCACGCATCACTGACTCAATTGAAACAGCATTAAAGCTTGCAAGTGGATTGGTAATTCTAGATTTTGTAGATGCGAAAAAAGGTTCCCCTGATAAGGAAAAATCCTTTAGCGAACATATGGCTTGTCATGAATGTGAGATTTCCTTCGAGGAATTAGAGCCAAGATCGTTTTCTTTTAATTCACCATTTGGAGCATGTGCAGAGTGCACGGGTATCGGAACTAAACTTGAAGTTGATGAGGAGTTAATAGTCCCAGATGACGCTATTTCTATTTATGACGGAGCGATCGCACCTTGGTCAGGGGGACACTCATCAGAGTATTTCTTGCGCCTGTTGGAGGGTCTTGCTGGGGATTTAAAATTTTCACTGGATTCACCGTGGAAAAAACTTTCCCAAAAAGCCAAAGATGCAATTTTGAATGGTTGGGATTACGAAGTTCATGTTAAATACAAAAATCGTTATGGCCGAGTTCGAAATTATTCAACAGGATTTGAAGGAGTAATTCCATTTATACATCGTCGTCATGCTGAAACAGACAGTGACTTTAGCCGAGATAAATACGAAGCTTACATGCGTGAAACTCCTTGCCCAGCTTGCAAGGGAAGTAGATTAAAACCTGAGGTTCTAGCAGTCACATTGGGCGGTAAAAATATTGCGCAAATATGTGAATACTCAATTGCAGAGTGTGCGTTATTTTTGAAAGATATTTCCTTATCCGCTCGCGAGAAAAAAATTGCTGAACGAGTCCTTAAAGAGGTACATGCCCGCTTAGGGTTTTTGCTGGATGTAGGTTTAGATTATTTATCCTTAGCAAGGCCGGCTGCAACTTTATCTGGCGGTGAAGCCCAGCGAATCCGACTTGCAACTCAAATCGGTTCTGGGTTAACAGGAGTTTTATATGTTCTTGATGAACCAAGCATTGGATTGCATCAACGTGATAACCGTAAGTTAATTGAAACCTTAACCAGGTTGCGAGACTTGGGTAATACCTTAATTGTTGTCGAGCATGACGAAGACACAATCCGGACAGCGGATTGGATCGTAGATATAGGTCCAGGAGCGGGCGAGCACGGTGGCAAAGTGGTTTCATCCGGAAGTTATGAAGATCTAATTGCAAGCAAGGAATCTATAACTGGAGCATATTTATCAGGAAAGTCTGTAATTGCAATTCCTAAAAAACGCAGGGCAATCGATGTTAAAAAGTCATTAACTGTAAAAGATGCAAAAGAGAACAACCTGCAAAATATTGATGTCACCTTCCCATTAGCAGCATTTGTTGCAATTACAGGCGTAAGCGGATCAGGTAAATCAACTTTAGTTAACGATATTTTGTATTCCGTCTTAGCGAATAAATTAAATGGAGCAAGAATTGTTCCAGGCCGCCACAGAACCATTACGGGTCTTGATCAGTTAGATAAAGTAGTTCATGTCGATCAATCTCCAATTGGTCGAACACCTCGATCTAACCCAGCTACCTATACTGGCGTGTTTGACAAGGTACGCGCTTTATTTGCCGAAACCAGTGAAGCCAAAGTTAGGGGATACCAGCAAGGTCGTTTTTCATTCAATGTTAAAGGTGGCCGATGTGAAAATTGCTCTGGAGACGGAACTATCACAATCGAGATGAATTTTCTCCCAGATGTTTATGTTCCTTGCGAAGTGTGTCATGGCGCAAGGTATAACCGTGAAACATTGGAGGTTCACTACAAAGGCAAAACTATTGCGCAAGTTTTGGATATGCCCATTGAAGAAGCAACAAAATTTTTTGAATCAGTGCCGGCTATAGCGAGATTTCTGACGACCTTGTGCGATGTTGGTCTTGGATATGTCAGATTAGGTCAATCTGCGCCAACACTGTCTGGTGGGGAAGCCCAACGAGTTAAGCTGGCAACAGAGTTACAGCGCCGCTCTACTGGCCGAACTATTTACGTACTTGATGAACCAACTACTGGTTTACATTTTGAAGATGTACGAAAACTTCTACTAGTATTAAATCGATTGGTAGATTCTGGTAATACAGTTATTGTAATTGAGCACAATTTAGATGTTATTAAGTGTGCTGACTGGGTAATTGATCTTGGTCCAGAAGGTGGTTCCGGTGGTGGCCTGGTTGTGGCCGAAGGACGCCCAGAGGATATTGTTAAAAATCAGAAGAGTTATACCGGAAAGTTTCTAGCTAACGCTCTTAAGAAGTAACAATGAGTGATCCAAAAAGTTATCGCCCAACTAACCTACCCACCGATCCTGGTGTATATCGATTTTTCGATAAGGATGACAAAGTCATTTATGTTGGCAAAGCCAAGAATATAAAGAATCGACTTAACTCCTACTTTGGTAGCAATTTGCAAATCAAAACTCGGAAGATGGTGAAAACTGCAGTTCGAGTTGATTGGACAGTTGTAAACTCCGAAGTGGAAGCTCTCCAGTTAGAATTTACGTGGATTAAGCAGTACAGCCCAGATTTCAACGTTCAGTTTAAAGATGATAAGTCTTATCCATATCTAGCGATCGATATAGGTTCTCAATATCCAAGGTTGTTTATTTCTCGTTCAAAGAAAATACCTGGAGTTAAATACTTTGGCCCATATTCGCACGCTTGGGCCTTAAGAAGCACCTTTGAAACTTTGATAAAAATTTATCCCGTTCGAACTTGTACTGAATCAAATTTTCAGTCAGCTAAACGTAATAAGCGTCAGTGTTTGCTTGGTGATATTGGACGATGTGCTGCCCCTTGCGTTGAGTGGGTCAACGAGAAAGATCATAAAACTTTAGCTAATAACTTAGTTACTTTTTTGGAGAAATCACCAGAAGAGATATCAGTTAGAGTTGAAAAAGAGATGCAGGCTGCTTCTGAGGCACAAGAGTATGAAAAAGCGGCTAAATTAAGAGATCAATTAGAAGCTATAAATAAAGCTTTTGAATCAACAGATCGGTTCTTAAATGAAAAATTGGATGCTGATGTGTTGGCAATTCACGAAGAGATTACGCATGCTGCCCTATCTCAATTTATTGTATCTGCTGGTCGAATAACTGGTTCGAGATCGTGGATTATTGATCGAAGCAATCTATTGGAAGATGAATCGATTATTTCTGCAACCGTTGGAAAAATCTATGCCGACAGCGCACCACCTAGTGAGATACTTGTTGATAACCTTCCAGCAGAATTCGAACTCTTAGAGGAATGGTTGGGAACTAAACGAGGTAAAAATGTGTCAATAACGCAGCCAATGCGTGGTGAAAAATTTGATTTAGTACAGATGGTTAAGCGCAATGCTAATCAAGCTTTGATTCAATATCTAAGTAAACGAGCCAACGATGCCGCAGTAAGTGGAAGCGCGCTAGCACAGATTGCCGAACAACTTGAATTAGCCGAATTACCATTACGAATCGAATGCTTTGACATATCAAATATTCAAGGAACTAGCATGGTGGCTTCAATGGTTGTTTTCGAAGACGGCCAACCAAAAAAGAGTGATTATCGAAGATTTTCCATCTCCGATGATTCAGAATTTGATGACACAAAAGCTATGCATCATGTAATTACACGTAGATTCAAGCGATACTTAGAAGAAAAAGATATCGATATCTCTGAGGCAACTGCAGCCGGTGGAAGCAGACCCAAATTTGCTTATCCACCTCAATTAGTTGTCGTAGATGGTGGCAAAGGTCAAGTAAATGCCGCGGCCAAGGCACTTTCGGAGCTGGGCATAACAGATGTCGCCTTATGCGGATTAGCTAAGAGATTAGAAGAGGTTTGGTTACCTCACAATAGTGAACCAATAATTTTCCCAAGACATAGCGAGGCTCTCTACCTTCTACAAAAAGTTCGAGATGAGGCTCATAGATTTGCAATTAGTTTCCATAGAAGCAAAAGATCAAAAGTTATGCTGGAATCTTTGCTGGATGAAATTTCAGGATTGGGTGAAATTCGCAGAAAATCACTACTAACTCATTTCGGATCAGTAAGTGCTTTAAGAGCTGCCAGCAAACAGGAAATTGCTAATGTGCCTGGTATTGGCGAGAAAATGGCAAACTCAATCTATGAACAATTAGCTATTCGCCCGATTTCTAGCAAAGTAGATGTTCAAACCGGTGAAATTTTAGATGCTTGACACATGTAGCAAGATATTGCCATGAAAGGCGATACTGAGATTTTAGTTATTACTGGCATGAGTGGTGCTGGTAGATCAACTGTTGCTCACACCTTAGAGGATCTGGGTTGGTATGTCGTTGATAATTTACCTCCCGCGCTACTTGGAAATTTAATTGATTTAGTTAATGTTTCAGTAAAAAAAGTTGCCGTAGTGATCGATGTTCGTGGTCGTGCTTTTTTTGACGATCTAACAAAATCTTTAGCTGAGTTGGCTGATCAAGGTGTTTCTAGAAAAATCTTGTTTGTAGATGCAGCGGATGATGCGTTAGTTCGTCGCTTTGAATCAACTAGAAGGCCTCACCCACTACAAGGCGCTGAACGAATCCTTGATGGTATTGGTAAAGAGCGCGAGCGTCTTCGAGAAGTGAGAGATTCAGCAGATATTGTTATTGATTCATCTGCACTTAATATTCATCAGTTGGAAAAGAAGATCAATGATTACTTCCATGAAGAATCAGAATCCGATCTAAGAGTCAACATTCTCTCATTCGGTTATAAATATGGCATTCCAGTGGATGCAGATTTAGTGATGGACTGCAGATTCATAGCCAATCCGCATTGGATTCCAGAATTACGGCCACTAACGGGCAAAGATAAAGCAGTTAGTGATGAAGTTTTGAAAAGTGCGAATGTGCAAGAGTTTCTAGAGCGGTATCAATCTTTATTTGAAACAATGGCATTGGGTTTTATCTCAGAGGGCAGAAAATTCCTAACCCTAGCGATTGGCTGTACTGGAGGTAAACATAGATCAGTAGCGATTACAGAAGAGTTAGTTTCTAAACTTTCAAAAGGTAAAGACCTTTCTAAATACAGAATTGAAACGCACGCCATTCATCGAGATTTGGGTCGAGAAATTTAGATGAGTTTAAATCCTAAAGTTGTATGCCTGGGTGGTGGTCATGGATTAGCCGCAACCTTGGCAGCGATGCGTAACTTAACAACTCAAGTGACGGCAGTTGTGACAGTTGCTGATAATGGTGGATCTTCGGGCAGATTGCGTGACGAGTTTAATTCATTACCGCCAGGTGATTTGCGAATGGCTTTAGCAGCACTTTGTGCTGATGATGAATGGGGCCGAAATTGGGCTGAAATAATGCAATACCGATTTACCAGCTCAGGACAGATGGATAATCATGCAGTCGGAAATCTATTACTAACTGCGTTATGGGATCGAGATCATGATCCAGTTAAAGGACTTGAACGAGTTGGTCAATTGCTAAAAGTTGTGGGCAGAGTTCTACCTATGGCACTTGAACCTTTGGATATAGAAGGAGTGTTTACAAATAATCAAAAAACAATCTCCGTTAGAGGCCAGGTTCAGGTTGCAGCTGCGACCGGAAGAGTGAGCGAACTTAGGCTAATTCCAAATAAACCGAAGGCAACTCCTCAAGTGCTAAGCGCATTAGCCGACGCTGATTGGATATCTGTTGGACCAGGATCATGGTTATCAAGTGTCATGCCTCATTTTCTATTGGCGGAGCAAGCGGCTCAAATACAGGCGAGTTCTGCGAAAAAAATTATGATATTTAATCTTCCTGATAGAACAACTTCAGATGAATTCGCAGGTTTTTCTCTAGAGGCTCACTTGCAATTGGTATTAGATCATCTACCTAACCTTAAAATTGATGTGGCTTTAATAGATAAATCACTTGACGGCAAAGAACCCCGCTTTGTTGATCTAGTGGAAAAGTGCGGTGGCAAAGTTGTCTCATTTGACCTAGCAGATGCCAAGCAAAATTTCCACCATGATAGAGAAAAATTAATTTCTGCTTTCGCCCACATTTTTGGGTAATACCTGCTTAGATAACCCCATTAATATTTAAAGGAGTATGTATGGCAATGACAGAAGCAGTTAAAGATGAGTTAGGTCGTCTCTCGATAACTAAACCATGCTGCCGCAAAGCTGAAGTTTCTGCCCTGCTTCGATTTGCTGGGGGATTACACATTGCAGCCGGAAAGATTATTGTCGAAGTAGAACTAGATACTGCACAAAGTGCTCGTAGATTAAGAAAAGATATCGCAGAAGTTTTTGGTCATGAGAGTGAATTATCGGTAGTTTCTTCAAGTGGTATTCGCAAAGGCAGTCGCTACATTGTTCGAGTTCTTGCAGATGGTGATGCGCTTGCTCGCCAAACTGGTTTGGTAGATGCTAACAATCGACCAATACGTGGATTACCTCCACAAGTAGTTTCAGCTGCAATTTGTGATTCAGAAGCTGCATGGCGCGGAGCGTTTTTAGCGCATGGTTCACTTACCGAACCTGGTCGATCATCGGCTTTAGAGATTACTTGTCCAGGTCCTGAGGCAGCATTGGCCTTGGTTGGTGCTGCTAGAAGATTGGGAATAACAGCCAAGGCTCGTGAGGTAAGAAGTGTTGATCGAGTTGTGATTAGAGATGGAGATGCGATTGGCGCACTGTTAACAAGACTCGGTGCACATGAAACAGTATTGGCTTGGGAAGAGCGCAGAATGAGAAGAGAGGTACGCGCAACCGCTAATAGATTGGCTAATTTTGATGATGCAAATCTGCGTCGATCAGCTAGAGCAGCAGTTGCTGCCTCAGCAAGAGTTCAGCGAGCAATGGAAATTCTTGGAGCTGAAATCCCAGAGCATCTGAAAGAGGCAGGAGAACTTAGGGTTAATCATGGCCAAGCAAGTCTTGAAGAACTTGGTTCACTAGCAACACCACCAATGACTAAGGATGCAATTGCTGGGCGTATTAGGAGATTGCTTGCTATGGCAGATAAGAGGGCTCGGGAATTAGGCGTTCCAGATACAGAAGCAAGTATTAGCCCTGATTTATTGAATTAACCTCAAAAGCAAAATGGTAAGATTTACCTATCTCACAAAGTAGTGAATTTCATTATGATATTTAATATCTCAAGCGAGGAAATTTATGATTAAAGTTGGAGTAAACGGGTTTGGAAGAATTGGCAGAAATTTTCTAAGAGCCTCTTTAGAGTCGGGCGCAGATTTTGAAATTGTAGGGATCAATGATTTAACTGACAATGCGACGCTAGCGCACTTACTTAAGTATGACTCAATTCTGGGAAGATTAAAGTATCCAGTAACTCACACAGAAAATTCGATTACAGTAGCTGGTAAAACAATTGCTGTTAGTGCTGAACGTGATCCCGCAAATATTCCTTGGGGTAAGTTAGGCGTTGATGTAGTTGTTGAATCCACTGGTATTTTTACCAAAGCTGCTGATGCAAATAAACACATTACAGCTGGAGCAAAGAAAGTAATTATCTCAGCACCAGCAACCGATGAAGACATCACAATCGTGATGGGTGTAAATCATGAAAAATATGATTCAGCAAAGCACAACATTATTTCCAATGCATCTTGTACCACTAACTGCTTAGCGCCAATGGCAAAAGTTTTGAATGATGAGTTCGGTATCGTTCGCGGGTTAATGACTACAATTCATGCATATACAAATGATCAGGTAATTTTAGATTTTCCTCATAAAGATCTAAGGCGCTCTCGTGCCGCAGCCCTTTCAATTATTCCAACATCAACAGGCGCAGCTAAAGCAATTTCTTTGGTGTTACCAGAGTTAAAAGGAAAACTAGATGGCTATGCATTACGAGTGCCAGTACCGACTGGTTCAGCGACTGACTTAACAGTTGAATTGGCAAAAGAGGTGTCAGTTGCGGAGATCAATTCAGCATTAAAGAAAGCGAGTGAAGGAGCCTTGAAAGGTTATATGACTTATACAGAAGATCCAATAGTTTCTGCAGATATTGTTACTGATCCTAGCTCCTGCATCGTTGATGCAGGTCTGACTAAGGTAATTGGAACAACTGCGAAAGTTGTTGGCTGGTATGACAATGAGTGGGGTTACTCCAATCGATTAGTTGATCTGATCAAATACATAGGTAAATCTTTATAAATTAGATGGGGATAAAAACTCTTTCAGATCTATCACTGCAAAATAAAAGAGTTCTACTGCGTTGTGATTTAAATGTGCCAATCAAAGATGGCGTTATAACTGATGATGGTCGAATTTTTGCTTCGCTGGGAACAATCAGGAAGCTTCTAGCTGCTAAATGTTCGATCATACTTGTAGCCCATCTTGGACGACCTAAAGGTGAACCGTCCAAAGATTTATCGTTAGCTCCAATTGCAAAACGATTAGGTGAATTACTAAATAAAGAAGTTGAGTTTTCAAGTGAGATAACTGGGCAAGTAAGTCGGGCTCACTCTTTAAAAGCAGGGCAGATTCTGATGCTCGAAAATATAAGATTTATCTCTGCAGAAACGAGCAAGGATGAACAAGAGCGAAATCTGCTTGCGAAGGAATTATCAACATACGCCGATGTTTATGTTGGTGATGGATTTGGAGCAGTTCACAGAAAGCATGCCTCTGTTTACGAGCTTGCAAAATTATTGCCACATGCTGCCGGAGATTTAATTTCATCAGAGGTAGCAGTTTTGGAAAAACTAACCGTGAATCCTGAACGGCCTTATGGTGTTGTTCTTGGTGGAGCAAAGGTGTCAGACAAAATTGGCGTTATTTCTAACTTACTAAATAAAGTAAATGTAATCGCAATTGGCGGTGGTATGGTATTTACATTTTTAGCAGCCCAGAATAAGCAAATTGGAAAATCTCTTAT
>JBEAVA010000150.1:0-3453 GCA_041161165.1 Actinomycetota bacterium | reverse complement strand
AATACGCATAGACCAATACCCTTCTGGCATGAAGACTGCCGTCATAGGAGCCAGCGGGTATGCGGGAGGCGAACTAATTCGCTTACTCTCAACTCATCCACATTTACAAGTGACCCAAGTGAGCGCTCACAGTAATGCTGGAGAATTGATTACAAGCATTCATCCTCACCTAACTACACATAATGGTGAAAGATTCTTGAGTTTTGATTCACTTAAATACGAAGAAATAGAGATTGCGTTTATCGCTTTGCCGCACGGACAGTCCGCGGGGGTTGTTGAGAAATTTGCCAAGAATACAAAGATCGTTGATTTGGGTGCTGATTTCAGATTAACTGATGCTGCCCAGTGGTCCAGATATTACGACGGAATACACGCTGGAGCATGGACCTATGGCTTACCTGAAATACCTGGAAACAGAACGAAAATATCGGAATCATCAAAGGTTGCAAATCCTGGTTGCTACGCAACTTCGATTATCACTGGAGTTTTACCAGCGCTAGGTGTCATTGATTCATCAGACATTGTCGTCGTTGCAGCATCGGGTACAACCGGTGCGGGTCGTAATGCAAAGATCTCTTTGATTGCGAGTGAAGTTATGGGTTCGCTGACTTCATATAAATTTGGTGGCATTCACCAACATACGCCAGAAATTGAACAAGTACTGACCTTAATCTCTAATAAGTCAGTGAAGATATCCTTCACTCCAATACTTGCTCCTATGCCAAGAGGAATTTTGGCTACAGTTACCGCTAAGTTAGATAACTCAACCGCCGCAGCAAAACTCAGAAAAACCTTTTCTGATTACTATCGCGAGAGTAAATTCGTTTCGCTATTGCAGGAAGGCCAGATGCCCATGACAAATTCAGTGCTAGGCACAAATAATGTTTCTATGCAGATAGCACTAGATTCAAATGTGAATCGCATAGTTGTTTCAACTGCAATAGATAATCTTGGTAAGGGCGCGGCTGGTCAGGCTATTCAAAATGCGAATTTAATGTGCAACTTAGTAGAGGATGCTGGTTTGAATTTAACAGGTGTTAGATGATTGTTATTAAATACGGTGGTAATGCGTTGCCAGATCAAAACACATCCGATCCAGTGCTAGAAGCAATCGCAGATGCTTTCTTAGATGGTGAGCAAATAGTTTTAGTTCATGGCGGGGGCCCTCAAATTGATGCTGCCCTTGCTGAAAAAGGCATAGGCAAGAATAAAGTTGCCGGCTACCGCGTGACCGATGAAGAGGTTTTTGGTGTTGTGCAATCTGTACTGAGTGGCCAAGTTTTAAGATCGATAGTTAATTACCTAATTGGAAGTGAGGTAAATGCTGTTGGCCTATCTGCCTCAGATGGGGGATTAATCAGAGCTCGAAAATTCAAACCAATAGTTGACGGTAAATCAGTTGATATTGGTTATGTTGGAGAGGTTGATGAAATTAATCCGATGATTTTAGAAACCTTGATTACAGAAGGATTCCTACCTGTCATCTCGCCAGTGGCAACAGATAACGATGGTGTTGGCTTTAACATCAATGCTGATTTAGTAGCTGCCGCGGTTGGTGGGGCGTTGAGAGCTGATTCAGTTCTCTTTCTAACAGATGTTGATGGTATCTACCGTGCCTGGCCGGATAAGTCATCGCTGATCTCTGAGATCTCTATTGATGAGTTAAAACAAATTGCCCCCAGCTTTGCAGATGGAATGATTCCAAAGGTAAAGGCTGCAATTAGCGCAATCGATTCAGGTGCTTTTTCAGTTCGGATTGCAAATGGAACCGATCTTGCATCGGTTTTAGATGCCCTTGATAATCAAGGTGGAACATTGGTGAGTGCCTAATGGCCAAGTTAAGTATGCAAAGTGCAACTGCAAGACGATCGCTCGTAATTAAATTAGTTGATGATGCATTAATCCATTCGCAAAATGATTTGGTAAGAGAGTTAGGAAAGCTTGGATACGTAGTAACTCAGGCAACGGCAAGTAGAGATTTAGAGGAATTGGGCGCAGTTAGAGGGAAAGACAACTCTGGGATCTTTCGTTATCAATTTGTTTCTGCACCACAAAGTTCAAAAAGCAAGGGCCTATCTGAACTAATTACATCGGTGGAGGCAAGTGGCAATTTAGCGGTAGTAAAAACCCCTCCGGGAGCAGCCCAATTATTAGCCGGTAATTTAGATCGTGCCATGAAGAGCGGAAAACTAAATACAGCAATCGGTACCATTGCTGGTGATGACACTGTGTTGGTGGTGGCTAAATCTTCCTCCGGTGGCCCCTCCCTTGCTAAGGAAATTACTAAATTTTTTGGAGGTAAGTAAATGACACTATGGGGCGGCAGATTCAATCAATCACCCGCTCAATCGATGCGTGATTTATCTCGGAGCGTGCATTTCGATTGGAGATTAGCCCCATATGAAATCGAGGTGAATCTAGTTCATTTAAGTAATCTGATAAAGCAAAAAATTGTTTCAAAATCAGATGGCGAGATTCTGCATAAGGGATTATTAGATCTTGCAGATGAGATTGGCCTATAACCATGATGATGAGGATGTACATAGCGCAATAGAACGTGGTTTAGTTGAAAAGTGTGGTCCTCTTGGTGGGGCTATTCGAGCTGGCAGATCGCGAAATGATTTAGTAATCACAGATTTCAAGCTTTATTTGGTGGATCATCTTCTTGAGATTGCTAGCGAAGTAACTACCCTTGTGAAAAGTTTTAATCAACATGCCCAACCAATCACTTTCGGACAAGAGTTAAGTAAGCACTCACACGCTCTATTAAGAGATGTTGATCGAATCTTTGACTGGATTGATCGAAATAACTACTCACCATTTGGTGCTGGTGCATTAGCTGGATCCTCAATCCAACCAGAACCTGAAGGCACAGCTGCCAAACTTGGGTTTAGTGGTGTGATGGAGAACAGTATTGATGCTGTGAGTGACCGAGATTTTGCCGCTGAAGCTTTGTTCATCATGGCAATGATCGGTATTCATTTGTCAAAGATTGGTGAGGAGTTTGTCTTATGGAGTTCAACTGAGTTTGATTGGGTTGAAATTGATGATGCTTATGCAACTGGCTCTTCCATAATGCCTCAGAAAAAGAATGCTGATGTTGCAGAGTTAGCTAGGGGAAAATCTGGTCGGTTCATTGGAAATCTCACCGCACTTTTAGTGGTGCTTAAAGCAATGCCATTTGCATATAACCGTGATCTACAGGAAGACAAAGAACCAATCTTTGATTCAGTAGATCAACTTTTAATTTTGCTACCTGCAATTTCGGGCATGGTGCAAACAGCAAAGTTCAAACAAGCAAATATTTCAAAAGGAGCATCGGCTGGTTACTCATTATCTACCGAGATTGCAGATTTTTTAAGCAAAACCGGTGTGCCATTCTCAGTGGCGCATGAGGTGGCAGGAGAGTGTGTTAAGTTCTGCGAAAAGAATGGAATAGAGCTTGATCAAATG
>JBEAVA010000149.1:0-2635 GCA_041161165.1 Actinomycetota bacterium | reverse complement strand
TCTAAGGATTTATCTAAAGCAGAAATATCAGCAATAAAGTAATCGGAGAAAATATCTATATTTACCGCGTTTGGAATATGACCTTCAGCAAATTCAGCGGCGGTTCTAACATCAAGAATTACAACCTTCTGATCGGAGATTTTCTCAGAGAACTGCGCTACATCAAGATTTATCATCAGAAGGTAATCTTATCTCTGTGAAACTTGCTATTGAAACTCATGGAGCGGGTCAGCCGCTAGTTTTGATTCATGGCATGGGATCTGCTGCCACAGCTTGGCGACCAATTATTCCAAAACTAGCCAAACAATTCTCAGTGGTCACAATCGATTTACCAGGTCATGGCCGGACACCATACTCACCAATTCAAAAAATGGATCCAACTTCACTTGCCCAGTTGGTAATGAAAAATCTAAACAATATTGGAATTGAAAGTTTTCATTTAGTTGGAAACTCCCTAGGTGGTTGGGTTTGTTTTGAGATAGCGGCCTTAAACCCTACCGAAGTTAAATCCATTACCGCATTAGCGCCAGCTGGTTTGTGGCTTACCCCATTCACATCTAGGTATCCAGGAGAGCTTGCACTGCGTGTTATGGCAAGTGGCGTAGAAAAACTTGCACCATCACTTTTGAATTACACCTGGGCTAAGAAAATTGGCTTTGAAACAGTCTCACCTCGCTGGAAAGAACTTAGTTATGAAATCTGTTTGGATGCAACTACAGCAATGGCTCAATCCACCGGATACTTTCCAGCTTGGGATGCTTTGTTGGGTAAAAGATTTGATAAGCAAATTGATCCACAAATCCCAATCACCATTGTTTTTGGCGACAGCGACCACACTTTGCCTGCGAAAACATGTCAGGAGCGATCACTTGCCCCGGCCCATTCAAAGTGGATCATTCTGCCGCAAACTGGACATGCGCCAATGTGGGATAGCCCAAATGAAGTAGTTGCAGAAATTCTGCAAACTGCTGGAGTCTCCCATTGATTACAGTCGTATATTTCTGGCGAATTAAACCACTAGCCCTTCCAATTGCGATCCTAAATATGGCAACCAATAAATTTCTTCTTAAGCCAGTTTTAGGAATCGGGTTTATCAAATTACTAGGAACCGGTAAAGGTGAAAGCTTTACGCCAAGGGACGCTGATCAATTGCGTTGGGGAATTTTAGTTACAATTAAAGAATCAAATCTTGATGCGCTGGAAAATTCTTATGTGATCAAACTATGGCGCAAAATATCAAATAATCAATATCGAGTTATTTTAAAACCCATCTCCTCACATGGATTATGGTCAAAGCAAGATCCATTTCTAGTTGAAAAGTTTGAGTGGAGTGGCAAAGTAGCGGCGGTCACTAGAGCGCGAATTGTTTGGCGAAAGAATTTTCAGTTTTGGAAGGCTGTTCCGCCTGTTACGGAAAGTTTGCATCAATCACCTGGCCTAATTGCTGCAATTGGAATCGGTGAGGCACCAATTGGATTACAGGGAACCTTCTCGCTTTGGGAAAGTGCTGCTTCACTTCGCGATTTTGCATATAAAGGACGGGCTCATGTTGCAGCCATTGCAGCAACTGAAAGTAATAAATGGTATTCCGAGGAGCTATTTGCGCGGTTTGCAGTTATAGAAGAGCAAGGCTTGCTCAAGTAATAAGGCACAATTAGCCCATGTCACTACGCCAGTTCTACCCAAGAAAAAATCTTCGTAGGCAGGTTGCTAGTTGGAAGCTTTTTATATTATATGCAACCTTGTTAGTTGCAATTGGTCTGCAAATCTCCTACCCCTTAATTGATGGTGAACCGTTACGAGTTGTAACAATTGCAACCGTTTATTGGGCTGCTGCAGCAATGTTCATTCATGCATCTGTTGCATATGGATTTGTTTACTCACTTCAATTTCTTTTTATTACCTTTTCCTATGCCCTCATTGTGGAACAGATCGGTAGCCGAAGTGGTTGGCCATTTGGAAGTTATGAGTACTCACCCACGTTGGGTTATCAAATATATGGTGTTCCATTAGTTGTTCCCTTTGCTTGGGTTATGTTGGCTCACCCCGTGTTACTTGCTGCTCGAAAAGTGACGAAAAATTGGGTATTCCTATACGGAGGTTTTGGCATGATGGCGTGGGATCTATTTCTAGATCCACAAATGGTTTCAGCTGAAAGATGGCGATGGAATTTCACTGGCTCACATGTGCCATTTCAACCTGAAATTCCACTTTCAAATGCATTTGGTTGGCTGTTAACTGGGATGGGGTTGATGGCAATTCTTAACGTAGTACTGCGAGTTGATAGACGAAAAGTTTCCACTTCAACTGCAGTTCCTGATTTTTTCTTAATGTGGACCTGGTTTGCCGGTGTAGTTGGAAATCTATTCTTCTTTGATCGTACAGGTGTGGCATTTATTGGTGGGCTTGTATTTGGAATATTCCTTCTGCCATACATTTTCTTACTGCGATTTGGTCCACCAGCTAATAATTAATGGAAATTTCACTTTATCTTTCTTCACTAGCACTAGCCTTAGTAATCTTTAACTCATTGACAATCCGTGTAATTAAAAATTCACCAAATAAGGTCCCTGGCACTGTTTCAGTTTTAATTCCAATGCGAAATGAGGAAGAAAATGTTAAGGATTGTCTAAAC
>JBEAVA010000148.1:0-2883 GCA_041161165.1 Actinomycetota bacterium | reverse complement strand
AACTAAGGCTGCTGCAAATGCAATTGCCGCGTTTGACCTACCTGAGCCCGGTGGACCGGTGAAAAGCCAGGTACTGGTCATTACTTGGCTTAAATCATTTGAATTATGAGCTGCTTGGGCAGCATCTTTTAAAATATCAACAACCTGAGATTGATCAATCAAGGATGAAAAAACACTCACAGTTATTTCAGGTTTCTCTTCAAAGTTTTAATTGCGCCCACTCGCTCAATAATAATTTGGTGAATCTGTTCAATAGAAAGGGATGCATCCACCACCAAGAAACGTTCAGGATCAAGGTGGGCAAGGTTTAAATACTCCTGCCTTACTCTTTCGTGAAAAGCTAACGGTTCACTTTCTAATCGATCAGTTGAATGCAATCTACCTAAGCCAATCTCGGCAGGTAGATCCATAATTACAGTTAAGGTTGGAGTTAAAGACTCTGTTGCCCATCTAGAAATTCTTGCCACCTCACTTGGCAGCAATACTCGCCCAGCTCCTTGATATGCAATAGATGAATCAAAGTATCTATCGGTAATTACTATTTCACCTCTTTGCAGTGCAGGTCTAATTAAAGAGAAAACGTGGTGGGCTCTATCTGCTGCATACATCAAAGCTTCAGCTCGTGGAGAAATCACTCCAGTTTTATTATCCAACAAAATATCCCGTAGTTGATTACCTAAAGTAGTTCCACCAGGTTCGCGAGTTAATAAAACCTCTTCACCATTCTTCTCAAGCCAATCTTTCAACAACTTAGTTTGAGTTGATTTACCAGAGCCTTCGCCACCTTCAAATGAAATAAAAACTCCACTTGTTACCTGACCAGTGATCGCTCCTAACTCACCGCGGAATGCTGACTTAATATCACTTAAGAGTGAGACATTTGGACGATCTCTCATCTGCCTATATGAAATAACTCCTACTAAAACTGCAATAAGGCCAGCGAAAAACATCGTAAAGGCGGCGCCGTTATAGGTAACTGTTGTGGTTCTAAATGAGTATGTGTGCTCACCGATGGCAGCTGCAACTAATGGTGAGATTGCTAATACCAAAACAAGTGAGACTCTAATTAGTGATTGAACAAATGCGAATGTTCTTCCCCGAACCTCATCTTCGACCTCAAGCCCAAGCATGGTAAATCCAGTTACCCAAGAGATGCCAGAGAATAAGCCAAGTAAAACGGTGATAAAGATTGCAAGAACTAGATTTAATACCAAAGAGAGAATTACTAGAAGTAATCCTGAAATAGTTAATGAGATTCCAAATAATCTTCTTCTAGAAAATTGGGCGAATACCTTTGGTCCAAATGAGATGCCTAGTGCAAGCCCAAAAAATACCGCAGCAAATAAAATTCCATAGGCAGCTTCACCAGCTTGTAGATCATCAACAAAGGTTCTAGCCAGCCCAATTACGGCGCCTGCTGCAAAGAAAGCACCCAACATTCCAAAGATAAGTCCTCTAATTATTTTAGAGCCCTTGATAAATGAGAAGCCTTCCCATAAAGATTTGCCAATTGATGATCGGGCTAACTTCTTACTTGGTCCTGATGGGATCTCCTTTAAGCGCCAAACTGTGTATGCACAAAATAAAAAACTTACTGCGTTTATATAAAGTGCAAGATCTGCAGCAGATGCTGGTGTGGTATTTCCTAAAGCTGCATTTATTGCACCAGTAAACAAAGCTAAGGTAGAAAACAAGATCGCAGCAATCGGCGCCGTTCCATACGCTGCAAGAAGTGATACTTGATTAGCACTCTCAAGCTTTGATTTAGGAACAAGATTTGGCACAGATGCTTCTTTTGCAGGCGACCAAAATAAGGTAACAATCTCCACCAATATAGATGCGGTATACAACCAGAAGTAATTTCCAACTATTGGAATAGAAAGGTATAAAGAGAATCTCAGAACATCACAAACAATCATCAATTTTCTACGATCAAACTTATCTGCAATGACGCCAGCAAATGGGCCTAAAATCACCGCCGGCAATAACCTGACAATAAATACACCTGCAATTGCAAAGTTTGCCTTTGCATAATCACCACCGGCTAATTGCTGGGCTAAAGCAGTTGAGGCAAGTAATCCAAGCCAATCACCAAAGGATGAAAACGCCATCGCTTGCCAAAGCTTTCTAAATGCAGGAATTGCAAGAACGCTTCTTGATTCAGATTGCGCAGGTGCTGCTGGATATGGCAAAGACATGATGGAAGTCTACTTGTGACTAATGACCGCTATTTTGGTGCATTTCCAACACCAGTTGCAGCCTTTTTGGCTTTCTTTTTCGCTCCCGCACCCTTCACAGTTTTTTCAGTAAGTGTTGGTGCACTTTTCTTTACTCTCTTACCTTTCTTTTTTGATCCGCCTGGATTTTCAATCTCCCAAGCTCGTCGTCCGGCAAGTAATTCAAGTGCGCGTTCTAGGGTAAGTAGCTCAACTGCATCACCACGTCTTAATGTCGCATTAGTTTCACCATCTGTTACATAAACACCAAATCTGCCATCCTTCACAATTACTTCACGCTGTGTTTGTGGATCCTTCTTAGCAACACCACGTCTTCTAACCTTTGGCTGTTTATATATTTCAATTGCTTCTTCCAATCCAATAGAAAACAATTGATCCTCACTTGTAAGAGTGCGTGAATCTGCCCCGTGTTTCATATATGGGCCATACCTGCCATTTTGAACAGTAATCACTTCATCTTGGTAGGTACCAAGAGTTCTTGGAAGTGATAACAATCGAAGCGCGTCAGATAAATCAACAGTGTCTAGAGACATTGTTGAAAGTAATGATGCTGTCTTTGGTTTTGGTGAATCTTTTTTCTTTCGCTTTTTCTTGGCGCCCTCTTCCACTACCTCTTCTGGAAAAACTTCAGTGATATATGCACCAA
>JBEAVA010000147.1:0-2658 GCA_041161165.1 Actinomycetota bacterium | reverse complement strand
CAGCAGAAAGAGTATCTTTTTCGTTGCCGTAGAAGGCTGGAAGATCTGACACTTGGTCGTTCCATCGTCGTTGATTTGGTTGTTCACCCATTGTATCTTAGGTAGCGGTGATTGAGCGGTATCCAGAAGTTTCCAAGAGGTTGGAGAGAAGTTTACCGTGTCTTGGAGGTGAGGTTTGAGCCGTGTCCTAAGATGAAGCTGGTGTCCTCAGTCTGGATATTGATGATAAAGCGTGGGGTCGAAACCTTAGCTGTCACCAATTTCAATACCGTATTAAGAAGACTTGTTGCTTGGATTAGATCAAGTTTATTACTGAAGATACAATGGTGAAAACGTCATTATATATACGAACATGGATGTGGGTCTGTTCAGTAGTTGTAGTCACGTGACCATAAAGACGCGAAATGTGGATCCACGCGCAGAGGGAGGGGCGAGGATATTAATTAAGGAAAGTTCTATCAAAGCGATAGAGAAGTGTAGAGATGCGTCGAGTTTAGAGAAAAGCTCGACTGATATTTCTCCCCTTGTTTGGAGGGGGTCAAAGGTGAATAGAAAGAGTCACAAAGTAGTGACTATGTATTTAAGTGAAGTTGACCATTGGTAGGTCTCGGGGGTCATTGTGAATGTAGGCCGGAGGGGCCGTAGGAATGTGAACTGCAATGTTCTTTGGCAGTTTTGCTTTGAGAAATTTGTGGATCCATGCTTGGAATAGTTTGTACACAAGAAAGATAATAATGATACATGAAATAACAATGGTTACAATATGCATAGGGTTATTGAATACTTGAGCGATGTCCCATGGAATTGGTTCATTAAAGTTTGCGAATTTCAAGTGATGAGCAATGTCGGCTGCGTCCACAATGTGCAGGCCATAGTCCTTGAGGGATTGCATTGCTTGAGAAAACTGAGTTGGAGCCAAGTCCGGAAAGATTTGTGATGCGTTCCAATTCCATGTAAAGTAGGTAGGTGGTTCAATTTCTACTTCTTCTAAAACATCAGCTGTGAGAATGTGAGATTGCAGCCTGACCTTGCATCCTGGATTTAGGGTAACTATGGCACCTGGGCCAATAACTATGGGTCGTCTGATCTTACCGCAAACCGTGTGGGTAGTGTATTGTTGTTGTGTTGCTATGGACCATTTGTTGTAGGCCAATCTAAAAACTTGTTCTGTTGAAGTTTGGATTTCGAATTTGCAATATCTTTGAATACCCTTTGGTTGTTGTAAGAACAGTGCCCCTAGACAAGTTTCTTGAATGTCAGTGCGGAGATCATTCCTCCCCTTACAAAAATAGGTTTCCCCCATTTTGTGGCAGGCTGCAAGGTCGGACTGTGAAACAATTTTATAGGTTTCATACCCGCTGTAGGCTAAAATATCATTTTGTCCTACAGCCGGTGTAACAGAGTGATTAGGTGATAAATCGTGTGAGAGAGGGAAGGGCAGGTATTGATGCATTTGCAACAAGTTTTCGTGTTTAACAAGTGGTACGTGAAGAATTAATGAAACAGTTTTGTTACCAGGTTGGTAGACATAAGAAAGTGGAATTTGAAAAAGATCGGTTGTTTGCGTTACAAAGGAAAGAAAGCCATTTCTTTTTGCTGTGGCGTCAATATTTGCTTTAATTGATTCTAAAACATCATTAGGGAAAATTTTATGTGAAAGTCTATGGAGTTGGGCTTGGTCAAGGCAATCTTCAAGTTTAGTTTGTACTTCATTTACGTGCATTAGCATACCTGTAAGAGCTTGGGAGGCAACTGCAGGGTTAAATTTTACAAAGTCAGTTAAAATGCTTGCAGAATTGTTCATTTGAATGTCTAGTGAATGTAAGTGATTTTCATGTAGTTGTGAAATGTCTACTAACATATCAGTTCTGGCTACCTCTTTGGCCATAATGGAATTAAGTTTTGCAATCTGTAAGTTATTTGCTATTCCGAAAGCTGTAGCTGTGATGCCAAAAATGAGGTTTAAAAATCTTTTCTTGTCACTGCCATGGGGTGAAAATTGTGAAGTTGGGAGATTTAAAATCATGTTTTTAGTGCGTGTTTTGATCATTGATAAAGAAACATTTGCTAGATGAACAATTTGCGTAATGGGTACTTCAGTGGCCCTTGTTTTTACGAGATTGTTAACGTTGTGCATAAAAATGTTTAACTCTTCCTGTGCTTTTTCGATAGGAGTGAAATGAATTGGAATTCGGATTAGTTGATACTGCACGTCTGTTGCATATTTACCAATAGGATTGAAGATTGTTGTGTGCGAGTTTGGTGCACCCTTGACTGGTGTGTCATCCATAATGACTGGTGGAAGGTCGAACATCGGGCTGGAGTCGGCGGCGTAGAGACAGGTTAAAAGAATGATTTGGAGTATCATTCTTTGTTTAACGAGTTGTTTGAAGTGTTTCTGGTGAGACGCTTTGATGCGTAGTGTGCAAACCTGGTGAGTGGGTCCTTTGGTTTGTTCTTGGACCCGGGGGGTCTACCCCGTTTTTTAGGTGGTGGTGTCGCAGCCGGCCCTGGGTTTTGTTGGTGTTCCACTGGCTGAGGTTGAGCTTGATTTGGTTGAGGTGCTTGAGGCTGTTCTTGAAGTTGGCCTGGTTGAGTAGTACTCCTGAACCTGATGTACTCGTTGTAGTCTGGTGGGGTGTAAGGATCCCCGGTGAG
>JBEAVA010000046.1:0-5546 GCA_041161165.1 Actinomycetota bacterium | reverse complement strand
CTTGGAAAGTAACCAGGTTTAATTGCAGCAATTCCGAGCAGAGTACTACTTGCAATTAATGCAATTGTGGCGCTGACTGAAGAAATTCTTTCAGAGAATTTAGAGATCGGTGAGGAGTATGTAAGCGAGATGGCAAGTAGTAGTAAACCAAGTATCCAGCCATCATCGGTAATAGAGCCAAATTCATATTTATCATTGATACTTGCCCAAATAAATAACAGATCGGATGAGGCAAAACTTAATAAACCAGATGTTAAAAGTAGTGACTGAAAGCTAAATGGATTTAAAAGAAAGTAAACAGCCACCATCGCTACTAGCACGATATCGCCAACTGGATAAAGTATTGAAAGGAAAACTTGCCAACTATTCCCACTAAAAGTGAGCATCGCCGGCTTTAAGAAAAACGCAGTCAAGACACTGGTAAATCCCACAGCGATGATGACAGTATCCAATAGTTCTAAAGCTGAGATAGAACGTTTTTGGGTAAAACTCCTAGAAACTGATAAGAAAACTAATGGATAAAAAATTGCATAGCAAAAATCTGAAAAGCCATTGGGTATTTGAAGTTCAAAAAAAGAGTTCCAGGTAGATAAAAATGAACCCATACTCCAAATTAAGGCAGCAAAGCCAAACGAGAATGCAGATACTCGATCAATATGGGCCGGAGCGCTAAGAGCGATAATGGCTGCAAATAAACCTACTAAATTAAATAACACCAGATCAATAAAGATATTGTTCTCAGGAAATATCCACCTAGATACCAGATGCGATACCAGTAGCGCCCCGGCTACCAACTTAAGCCCAAGATAGGGGCGAGATAATTGCATAATTAATAGTAAAATATTGCAATAGCCAAATAAATAGATCTGGGGACAAATAAGTGATCGCACTCTCAAGAAGACAATTCATCTGCGGTGGCGCAGCCGTTGCAGCACTTGCTACTACCCCTGCGATCGCTGCTTCTGGCATAAAAAATCTGCCTGGTGGAAAAACTGAAGTTTCATTGGCTGCTAATAAAGCATTAGCAAATGTGGGCGGTGTTGTGGAGTTATCAATTAAAAAGTACGGCAAGGTTGCAGTTATTAGAACCTCAACTTCGGCAAAAGGTTTTGCAGTTGTTAACTTATCTTGTCCGCACGCTGGCGTGATTGTTCAACAAAATAATGGTGGTTGGGTTTGTCCTGGACCCCGCGGTCATGGCTCAGAGTTTGGATTAAATGGAGCGGTAAAGGTTGGTCCAGCTAATTCTGGATTAAAGCCAATTAAATTTACGGCAACAAGTAAGGCTGTAACAATCGCATAATTGCGATCATTACAGCCTTAAAGTTTTATTAATTAGTACTTAGGATTGCACTTATCTTTAATTGTAGACCTGATCATCAGCATCAAACTGTAGCTATTTTTAAACTCTGCTAATGCTGGATCAATTGTATCGACAACAGATTGAATTGCAGCTTTGCTACTTTCAAGTGCTGCGATTTTTGTTGCTAGCGAACTTGATAGATCGTTGTATTTAACCTTTAGGGCAGCATTTGTGGTCTTAACTGCAGCTGAGGTTAAAGCAGCAACCTGTGCATTTGCAGTTGTAAGCACCTTTGCTGGCGCTGGCATCTGGCCAATTTTTGAGTTGGCATTAGTTGGTTGGTGTACTACCCAAAATTTAGTAGTGCCAATATTTGCAGAAGTTGGAGCTTTATTGGTACCAGTTTTGGTCGCTGAATAATAAGTATTTGCGTAATAGACCACATCAGATTTCTTATAGGTAATCAAAGAGTTCCATGTGATCAAATCACGTAGTGGTGCACCAACTGGTTCAATTTGGATAGCACGGTTAGATTCAGAGGCGCGTAGGGCATCTATTGCTTCCTTATTCCCTGCTGCGTAATCAGTATTTAACTCAATGCAGCCGTCCCAAACCCAGGTTAATTTTGTTGTATTAAAAAATGGATTTTTTGCACAAACATAATCATTTTTTCCGATCTTGGTTGTGGCACCGGCTGTTGTACATGAACCACCTGAGGTAGCCGCCTGTACAGGGGAAGCAACTCCAAGAATTAAAAACCCGCTAAGGGCTAGAGCTGAGATCTTCTTTTTCACTATTTACTCCTTAAGTAGGTATGGCTTTATTCTACTTGAGCATTATTCAAGGAGTAGGTATGTGGCTGAGGTAAGTCAGTGAATTTGATGTGAAATATAGGTTTTATCGTTGTTTACGGCGAACATTAATTCCAGCCTTACGAACTATTGGCCGGGGAGCAATTCTGGCAATAGTACTGAGCAGCATGTACTGCCAACCTGGAATACAAATTACTTTACCTGCCTTGGCATACTTCCAAGATTTTTTAACCACATCATTTACATCAGTCCACATGTAGTTTGGCAAGCCGCCCATCTTCATTTTTCCTCGGGCATGAAACTCAGTTTTGGTAAAGCCTGGACACAAAGCAGAAACCTTTATATTGGTATCTCTTAGCTCAGTATGCAAATACTCTGTAAAAACAGTTAGGTAAGATTTTGCCGCACTATAGGTTCCACCAGCAATAAAACTTGCCACACTTGAAACATTAACAATCACTCCCTTGTTGCGCTTAACCATTGTAGGAAGCACCGCGTGGGATAAACGCATCGGAGCGGTAACTAAAACATCAAGCAACTCTTGCTCGCGGTTTAAATCACTATCTAAAAAGCTGTCCTTAATCCCAAAACCAGCATTATTTACCAAAACTTCAATTGGTTTAGCACTACTGGCCAATCGTTTCTCAACCTTTGCTAGTTGAGCAGGTTTTGTTAAATCAGCCTTAATGCACTCAGTTTTAATCCCAAAACTTTTACTTAACTCTTTGGCAACCTTATTCAATCTAGGTAGATCTCTAGCAACTAAAACTAGATCAAAACCCTCTTTGGCCAGCAGGTTTGCATAAGCAGCACCAATTCCTGCGGTTGCACCAGTAACTAGAGCGGTAGCCATTACTTAATAATTCCTGAAGCATCCTCATCACGCATATGCCATGAAGTTCCATACTCTTCTAGCAAATCTAAAAATGGCTTAGATTCAAACCATTCTGGACCATTAACACCTTGTGGCTTCCAAATTCCATTATGAATTAGCTCTAATGCAATGACAGGATTTATTGCGGTTTGCCATACAACAGCTTGATCACCAAACTCTTTCATCGACCAGGCATTATCAACGACGTTATAGATATAAACAGCCTTTGGATTTCCTTGCTTATCTAAACCTTTAACTAATGTGCCAGCACAGGTTTTACCGCGCATACGTTCACCTAGGGTGCCAGGATCTGGCAGGGAAGCGGTAAGTAGATCTCTAGGTGAAACTGCAACGCCTTGTACTTCAACAGTTTCCTTACGATCCATACCAAGCATGTTTATGGTCTTTAAAATAGTAATGAACTCAGCACCTAAGCCATATTTGAAATTAACTTTTTTGGCATCAATTTTTTGTGGAATTAAAATAACCTCTTCGTGCTCAACATTTACGCACTCAACTGGCCCAATGCCTTCTGGAAAATCAAATATCTCAAGCTCTGAAAATGGCGTAGTGGTATACCAACCGCGACCATCCTCCCAAACAATTGGCGGATTCAAACACTCTTCAATAGTGGTCCAGATTGAAAATGAGGGAGCAAAATCAAATCCTTCAACTCTCAAGTTTGAACCATCTAAAATTGTGCAGGAATCAATCCGGCTAAATAAATGCTCACTGGCATACTTGGCAAAAACATCACTCATGCCTGGCTCAACGCCCATACCGATTAAAGCAAAGATCTTTCGCTCATCCCAGTTAAAGTCACGAGCAAATTGTTCGTCCCCTAACTTCACACCAGTTTCGGTATATGGATAGTGAGGGTGTTTACGAGAAAGCGACATTGCCATATCTATGTAATTGGTATTTTCAATCTCACAAGCTAGAAAAATTGGCATAACAAATCGTGGGTCTACCGCGTTAATCACAACATCGGGATCGGCTTTACGAATTAACTCGCGAACATCCTCAAGTTCAGCGGCATTAACCATGGCAGCAGAAAAACGAGGATCTTTAACGCGCGCTACAGCTTCTTCTGCGCGAGAGAGTGTGCGGTCGGCAATCACCATAGATTCAATAAATGAACGTCGTGATGCGATATTAGCTATCGCCCTACCTACTCCACCGGCGCCTATAACGAGGGCCTTCATGATATTTAACTCCAAACGAATTATTGTTATTCTATCTCAGCGATAATTTAAAGACAAATTCACGCATGTTTTTGCAATTGTTTTCAATTATTAATGAATTAAATTAAGATTTGTAATTAATACAAATTTTAAATTAAAAAATTAAATATTGTCCCCGTAGCTCAGTGGATAGAGCAACCGCCTCCTAAGCGGTAGGTCGCAGGTTCAACTCCCGCCGGGGACGCAATCAATTAATGATCTAAAGTAAAACGTTTCATAGCTTTTGGTGCCCACCAATTTCGTTCACCAAATAATCTCATCAGTGCCGGTACTAATAATGCACGCACTAATGTTGCATCTAAAATAATTGCAAATGCCACACCAAAGCCAAGCATTTTTATGGAGGTAACACCGCTTAACATAAATGAGGCAAAGACTATTGCTAGTAAACCAGCCGCTGCAGTAATAATTCGTGCAGATCTTTGCAAGCCAGTTGCGACAGCTTCAATATTTGACCGACCAGCATCATGCTCCTCTTTTATTCGAGAAAGCAGGAATAGCTCGTAATCCATAGATAATCCGAAAGCAACAACTGCAACTAAAATTATTGACCCGGTATCAACTGCGCCAGTAACGGTAAAGTCACCGACCAACCACTTCAAATGCCCTTCCACAAATATCCAAGTAATGGCACCTAAGGTGGCACTGAGCGAGAGAATATTTAAAATTACTGCTTTGATCGGCAATATTATTGATCCAGTAAATACAAAGAGCAGAACTAATACGCCGATTGTTATCCAGAGCAATGCCCATGGCATTGTTTTGGCAATTCCAATTTGGGTATCGGCATAATCAGCTGCAACACCACCAACAAGTGTTTGATCTGGCGCACTAATCTGTCTTATCTTTTTAATCATTACTTCAGCCGCTGGCGTTCTTGGGCCCATCTGGTGGATTGCAATAACTCGAACATCATTTCCAAGTACTTGTGGTTCACCAACCCTGACTACACCATCAACCTTTGCGACTGAGGAGATGTATTGCGTTATCTGGGTAATTTTTGACGCGCCACCTGGAATGATAATTTCAATTGGATTACCTTCTTGACCAGGAAATCTTTCAGTAATTACTTGAGCTGCATAAGCTGCTGGATTACTAGCCGGCAGAACTCGTGAATCAACTTGTGAGAAAACTATGTTAGTAATTGGCGCAGCAAGAACTCCTAATACGATCAAACTTAAGGTAACAACAGAGATTGGTTTTGCCATTACAAAACGAGCAGTTTGTGCCCATCGACCATCCTCTTTAGGGGTTAACGCAGCTTTTCGAACTACTGCTTTATCAATTCGCTTACCAAGAATTGCAAGCAAGGC
>JBEAVA010000146.1:0-2665 GCA_041161165.1 Actinomycetota bacterium | reverse complement strand
CTAGGAGTGTGCGGGGGTTTTTAAGTTAGTTATTTACTTTATCTTTGCTATCTGAGCCTTTGCTTTGTCATATAAAGGTCCAGTAATTTGGGCGTAACCCTTTTCTGGAAACTTCTTAGGGCATTGCTCTAGCAAGTATGTGTGCCATGCGGCCACAATCTTTTGTTTTTCAGGATCTTTCTTTGCAGACTCTGGGTATACCAATCCATATGAAGCTGTGCCTATTGGATATGCGCCAGTAATTGCCTTTTTGTAATCTGCAACTAATGAGCCGTTTGCTTGGATTGTTCCGCCACCTAAGAAAGCTGAGGTTCCAGCAGAGGTTGGGGCAACGAACTCACCAGCTGAATTACCTATGTTGGCAACTGCCAACTTGTTATCAGTTGCCCATGAAACCTCACCATAACCAATGCCACCAACCTTGCCCTTAACTCCTTGGGCGACAAGTGCTGAACCAGATGCACCCTGGAAGTTAAACACAGTTGAGATATTGATTGGAGTTGAGTTAGCAAAAGTTCCACTAGCAGTCTTTGGCCACAATGCTGAGTTTGCACAAGCATTTGCCCCTTGCAAAAACTTACCAAACTGCTCAGATGTTCCAGAAGAGTCAGTTCGGTAGTAAACCGTGATTGGAGTATTTGGTAGAGCAATATCTACAGTCTTTGTAATAGTTCTCAATACTGTTGGCTTACCATTTTTATCAAGAGCAGGGACAGTCTTTGTAACTTTCTTACCACCAACAGTAACTACCTCTTGCTTAGTCTTATATACGGGGGTTTTAATGGTTCGCTTTTGGTTTTCCGCGATAATTTGTGGGTCATTCCACTTGGTAATTTGCCCACCGAAAATCTGAGCAACTGTTGCTGCAGATAAATTGATCGGCTCTTTTACGCTCGGTAGATTGTAAAAAATCGCAATAGGAGCTGCATAAACTGGTGCGTACTCTAAGTGAGCTGGAAAGCCTGAAGTGTAAACAGCATCAGAAGCTGCAAAATCTACTAAGTTATTTGTGAAATCTGTTCTGCCTTTGCCTGATCCACCAGCAGTGTAGTTAATTGTGTGACCAGTATCTTTTGTAAATTCAACTTTGCAAACATCAATCAGTGGTTGAGCAAATGTTGCTCCGCTGCCATTAATTTGGCCAGCAAATGCCGGGGATGAGGAAAGAACTAACCCGGATGTGGCTAGTACTGCTACTGCCATCTTTTTATGAAACTTCATTACGCCTCCTTGAAGTGGTTGTTGAGGCAAATTTAGTTAGGCAAGGGTAATTTCTAACATTTTTCTGGTGAACTACACATGTAGATTAAGTTAACAATTGGTTATTAAAAATCAACCAAATCTGCCAGAGACATAATCCTCGGTGCGCTTCTCCTTGGGGTTAGTAAATATCTCAACAGTAGTAGCACTTTCAATCAACCTTCCTGGGCCACCATCAGATAAGAAGAATCCGGTGTAATCAGAGACTCGAGCAGCCTGTTGCATATTGTGTGTAACGATGACGATACTCATAGTGTTTGCTAATTCCCGAATAGTTTCCTCAATTCGCAATGTAGAACCAGGATCTAAGGCAGAACAGGGTTCATCCATTAATAAGACTTGGGGGTTTACCGCTAAGGATCTTGCAATACATAAACGTTGTTGTTGACCACCAGAGAGTGAACCACCATACTCATTTAATCGATCCTTTACCTCATCCCACAATCCTGCTCTTCGCAAACAACTTTCAAGTAATTCATCTGGATTTTGAATCTTAATTTGAGAAAGCTTTAAACCTGACAAAACATTCTCTTTAATGGTCATCGAAGGGAATGGATTTGGTTTTTGGAAAACCATTCCAACCTTTAGGCGAATCTTTGTAACATCCACACCTGGCTCATAAACATCCTTACCATCTAGTAATACCTGGCCAGCAAGGGCAGCAGTTGGGATAAATTCATGCATTCGGTTTAATGTGCGAATAAAGGTCGATTTACCGCAACCAGATGGGCCAATTAGTGCGGTTACTGTTCCAGTTGCAAACTCCATTGAAATATCTTGCAATACATGTTTTTTACCAAACCAAGCATGAATCCCTCTTGCCTCAAGTCCACTGCCACCGGTGAACTGCCTACCAAGATTGGCATTACGAGAGGCGGCCACATCAGCTAAGGAGCGAGTAGCAGATCCTCCTTTAGCGGTGGAGTCTTTTGCGGCTTCCGGTTTACCTGTCATCTGCCTCATATTATCCTCTCGATTTTTATTTGCACCAGAAATATCCTCGTTAATCACTTTTTTCCACCCCGGATAGATCCTAAGTATCGCGCCAAGGTGAAAAAGACTAGAACAATAATCATCAGGACAAATACACCTAGCCAAGCTCTACTAATGGCATTTTCACTTCCTATTAATAAATTTTTCCAAACATAGTAAGGAAAGGCGGACATATTTCCTTGGGTTGGATTTAAATTGATTGCATCTGCACCGCCAATAGTTAAAAGCAAAGGAGCGGTCTCACCAACTACCCGGGCAATACCCAAGATTACTGCTGTGATTAAACCACTTCGGGCAGCTGGAATTACCACCATTGCAACTGTTCGCCACTGAGTGGCACCCAGTGCTAACCCTGCCTCGCGCAGATCACTTGGAATTAATTTCAATACCTCTTCAGCGGTTCTAGCAACTG
>JBEAVA010000145.1:0-2670 GCA_041161165.1 Actinomycetota bacterium | reverse complement strand
TAATAAGATCAGGGTAACTGGCAAAGAATGGTGGCAAATAAGGTGGGGTTAGTTTTAGTGCAAGGTGCTGAAAGCTTGTTAGCTGATCGCGCCATCACAGCGGTGATTTCCGCTAAAGCTGATGCTCAGGTTATTACGCTTTCATCAGATGAAATTGAGATTGGTGTCATTACTGATAATTTAGCGCCATCCTTATTTGGCGACCAACGAATTGTGGTAATTAAAGAGATTCAAGATTTAGATTCCGAGTGCAGTGATGAAATAGCTACCTACCTAGAAAATCAAGATGAGAATCTAACATTACTTCTTTGGCATAAAGGGGGAGTTAAAGGCAAAGCACTGGTAGATAAAATCAAAAAGGCAGGGGCTCAAATAATTGCAGCTGATGCTGTAAAAAAAGAGAGTGAAAAGTCAGATTTTGTTAGAGCAGAGTTCAAACGTTTAAATCGGAAAATAACTACTGAGGCTGTGCAGGCTTTAGTAGATTCACTTGGAAGTGATTTACGGGAGTTAAGCGCGGCCTGCTCACAACTTGCATCCGATGTGGCCTTGCAAAAAATTATTGATGAAGATGATGTTACTGCTTACCAGCAAGGTAGAGTTGAGAGCACCGGCTTTGATGTGGCTGATGCTGCCGTTGAGGGCAATACGCCGATTGCAATAATTAATTTAAGAAATGCTTTAGCAACAGGAACTGATCCAGTTTTGATTGTGAGCGCCCTGGCTTCATCATTTCGTACCTTGGCCAAAGTTTCAGGTGCTTCTAGATCTGTTAAATCATTTGAACTAGCCCAGAGCATGGCAATTCCACCTTGGCAGATTGATAAAGCACGTCGCCAACTTGTTGGCTGGAGCGAAAATGCAATGGCAAAAGCTGTGATCGCAATTGCAGCTGCTGATGCTGATATCAAAGGTGCGGCAGCCGATCCGATCTACGCCCTAGAACGGGCGATAATGACCGTTTGTGCTGCTAGAGGATCTAGGTAAATAGGCTCAGTTTGAGCCGAATGGGTCCGCGCTGATACCCTTACGCTCTTATTAAATAACTTTTTAAGACAATTAACGAGAAAAGGTAATTTCAAGTGGCAAATATTAAGTCCCAGATTAAACGCATTCGCACCAACAACAAGGCGCAGGATCGCAACAAGGCTTATCGTTCAGCTCTTCGTACTGCAATCCGCAAATTCCGCGATGCTGTTACAGCTGGCGATGCCGCAAAGATTAAAGCAGAGTTCACAGATGCTTCCCGCACATTAGACATGGCTGTTTCAAAGGGCGTAATTCATGCCAATAACGCAGCTAACAAAAAGTCAGCTATGGCTAAATTGGCCAACAAAGCTGGCGTTCGTTAATTTTCTAGAAACTGCGAAGGCATAAATGCCTGCCATCTCGATTGCAAAAGCACCTCAACCTGCTGCCACAAATCCGGCGCAGATAAGAAACTTCTGCATCATTGCCCATATCGATCACGGTAAATCTACTTTGGCTGATCGAATGTTAGGGATTACTGGTGTTGTTGAAGATCGAAATATGCGTGCGCAATATCTGGATCGAATGGATATCGAGCGCGAACGTGGCATAACAATCAAGAGCCAAGCGGTTCGTTTGCCTTGGAAATCTGGCATTGATGGTCAAGATTACATTTTAAATATGATCGATACACCCGGGCATGTGGATTTCACATATGAGGTATCTCGATCTCTTGCAGCATGTGAAGGTGCAATATTGCTGGTGGATTGTGCTCAAGGAATTGAAGCTCAAACCTTGGCAAATCTTTATCTTGCAATGGAGAACAACTTAACGATTATTCCAGTGTTAAATAAAATTGATTTACCCGCTGCTCAACCTGAAAAATTTGCTGAAGAGCTAGCCAATCTAATTGGTTGCAAGCCTGAGGATTGCTTAAGGGTCTCTGGTAAAACTGGTGAGGGCGTTGAAGTTTTATTGGATCAAATTGTTAAACAATTACCACCGCCAGTTGGAGATCCAAAAGCACCTACAAGAGCTTTAATTTTTGATTCAGTTTATGACTCATATCGCGGTGTAGTTACATATGTTCGAGTTGTAGATGGTCATCTTTCACCACGAGATCAAATTCAAATGTATTCAACTGGCGTGCGACATGAGATGCTAGAGGTTGGCGTTATATCGCCAGAACCAATCGCAAGCCAAGGATTAGGTGTTGGTGAGGTAGGTTATTTAATAACCGGCGTAAAGGATGTTAGACAATCGCGAGTTGGCGACACCGTTACTACCTATAACAACCCGGCAACAGTTCCCCTTGCAGGTTATGCAGATCCAAAGCCGATGGTGTTTTCTGGATTATTTCCATTAGATGGCGCAGAGTATCCAATGCTTCGTGAAGCTTTAGATAAATTGCAATTAAATGATGCAGCGCTAGTTTTTGAACCAGAATCTTCTGCAGCTCTTGGTTTTGGATTTCGTTGTGGCTTCTTAGGCCTATTGCATATGGAGATTGTGCGCGAGAGATTAGAGCGGGAAGCTGGCTTAACTTTAATTTCTACAGCGCCCAGCGTGGTATATAACGTAACTTTAGATGATGGTAAGAAGTTAACAGTTACTAATCCATCTGAGTATCCAGATGGAAAAATTGCCGAGGTAAATGAACCAATAGTTAAAGCAACAATATTGGCGCCCAGTGAGTTTATC
>JBEAVA010000144.1:0-2997 GCA_041161165.1 Actinomycetota bacterium | reverse complement strand
CCTTCATGATCTGTAAATGTTTTATCCATAATTAAATATCCAAGAATCTAACATCTTTAGCATTTCGTTGAATAAATGATCTGCGAAGTTCAACATCCTCACCCATTAAAACTGAGAATAAATCATCTGCAGCTGCTGCATCCTCTAGCGTCACCTTAATTAAAACTCTAGTTGCCGGATCCATAGTGGTATCCCAAAGCTCTTTAGCTGGCATCTCACCTAATCCTTTAAATCGTTGAATACCATCATCTTTTGGTAGACGCTTACCGTTTTCTAATCCCATTTGAATAAAACCATCGCGCTCTTTATCGCTTCTAATCCCATTTGAATAAAACCATCGCGCTCTTTATCACTGAAGGCATACTGCACCGGCTCTTTTCCACCCCACTTTAATTTATATAGCGGTGGTTGAGCGAGGTAAACAAATCCGTTTTCAATTAATGGTTTCATAAATCTAAATAACAAAGTTAAAAGCAGGGTTCTAATATGTTGACCATCAACATCAGCATCGGCCATTAAAATAATTTTGTGATATCTAAGCTTTGCTAAATCAAAATCATCATGGATACCGGTTCCGAGCGCCGTAATTAAGGCTTGCACCTCATTGTTTTGTAGAACGCGATCAATTCTTGCTTTTTCAACATTTAAAATCTTTCCACGAATTGGTAGTACTGCTTGATACCGTGAATCTCGGCCGCCTTTTGTAGAACCACCAGCAGAATCTCCCTCGACAATATAGAGCTCACACTTTTCTGGCTCAGTCCATTGGCAATCAGCTAACTTTCCTGGCATACCTCGGCCTTCAAGTAATCCTTTGCGATTACGGGATAAATCACGAGCTTTTCGGGCTGCCACACGGGCGGCAGCGGCATCAATTGATTTTCTAACAATATCTTTTCCTTCACTTGGATTTTTTTCAAACCAAGAGGTTAGGTGATCATTCATTGCCTTTTGAGTAAATGATTTTGCTTCAGTATTTCCTAATTTTGTTTTTGTCTGTCCCTCAAATTGTGGTTCACCAATCTTGATAGAGACAATGGCGGTTAAACCCTCTCGAACATCATCACCAGTTAAGCGATCCTCTTTCTTTCGGATGAAACCCCACTCTTCACCAAACTTATTAACTATTGAAGTAAGCGCGGTTCTAAAACCCTCTTCATGGGTGCCACCTTCTTGGGTATTAATTGTGTTAGCAAATGTGTAAACAGATTCAGAAAAACCAGTGTTCCATTGCATCGCTACCTCTAATGACATTTTCTGCTTTGCTTCTTCAGTTTCAAATGAGATGATGGATTTATGGGTTGCACCTTTTGTGATATTTAAATGTTTAACGAAATCGATAATTCCATCTGCGTATTCATATCTAACATGAAGTGGGTTTCCTTTTTCATCAACATGTCCAGCTCTTTCATCAGTTAAAGTCAAAATCAAACCTTTATTTAAAAATGCCATCTCGCGAAATCTGGTAGATAGGGTTTCAAATGAAAAATCAGTGGTTTCAAAAATTTCTTTAGATGGCCAGAAGGTAACGGTGGTGCCAGATTCTTCGGTGGCGCCTCCTTTTTTAACTGGCGCGGTTGGTACACCTAACTTATAACTTTGATTCCAAATAAAACCATCACGCATAACCTCAACAGCAAGATCAGTACTTAATGCATTTACAACTGAGATACCAACACCGTGTAATCCGCCAGATACTGAGTAACCACCGTCACCAAATTTTCCGCCTGCGTGTAAAACTGTTAACACAACCTCAAGTGCTGGCTTTTTTTCAACTGGGTGAATATCAACTGGAATGCCGCGGCCATTATCAATTACTTTTACTGAACCATCTTTTTGTAAAAAGATATTTATCTCTGTGCAATAACCAGCTAATGCTTCATCAACTGAGTTATCAACTACTTCATAAACTAAATGGTGTAATCCCCGCTCACCAGTTGAGCCGATATACATTCCTGGTCTTTTTCTAACCGCGTCTAATCCTTCTAGAACGGTGATATTTGAGGCGTCATAACCTTTGTGCTCTTTTTTGGACTGAGCTTGGGATTGGGTGTTTTTGGTCGCCACCTATAACCCCCAAACTCTTCTATAAGTGAATCTGGCCGTTTTTTGACCGGCGCACCCGATAATCTTATCTGTAGATCAGGTGTTGAAATACTCAAATTAGGGTTTTAGGGGATAAATGCGCCCCTTTTGAGGAAGTTTTGTGGGTGGATACTAGCCGTAGGTGTCTCTTGGCCCCTTAGCCCCGCGAATTGAGCGCAGCCCCCGCTTCCAACTTGGTGCATGTGGTCCAATCACATTTAACTGCTCAACTAGCGCACCGGGTGCGGAGTTTGAAATTGTTTTAAGTAAATCATCTTGCATTAATCGCATTTGTGTTGCCCAAGCAGATGATGAAGATTGAATAGTTAATCTGCCATCGACTAATGAAATTGGTGTTGTGTGTTGAGCAATCTCAACTCCAACAATTTCTTCCCAATTACTAAATAAATTTCCTTCGGCAAATCCTTTACCCCAATTGCGCCCGGCAATCACTTCAGAAAGAACTGATTCTAAAGATTGTGGGTCGGTGTTTTTAGTTCGTTCAATACTAACCTGCCCACTTGCTCTTAGCTTTCTAAAACCTGATCGGTAAAACTTATATAACTCTTTTGCTAAATCATTTTTCATAATTTGCTCACCATGCCAGATTTAACTAAATACCTTGTTCCTTTAATAGATTTAGGAAGATCATTTTCAACTGCAACAGTGATTAAGGTTTGTTCGGCACTTTGCGCAATCTGGGCCAACTTTTCTCGCCTATCCTCATCTAATTCAGAGAAGACATCATCTAAAATCAAAATGGGGGACAAGCCATCTGATTTTAATAGATTATATGTTGCAAGTTTTAAAGATAAAGCAATTGACCAGGATTCGCCATGGCTGGCATAGCCTTTAACCAAATGATCACCAAGGGCTAAAACTAAATCATCGCGGTGTGGTCCAGTTAAGGTC
>JBEAVA010000143.1:0-2689 GCA_041161165.1 Actinomycetota bacterium | reverse complement strand
CTTTGATGGCACAGAGTATGAATACATTGAGGAATAAATAATCCACCACCTTTGCATGTAAACTCCCCCGAATGCGCGCACTCTTTATCGAACATGATCATGTCTCACTTGGTGGTCCAATCTGGCGCTCTCTTGAAAAGCATGGCTATGAGATTGAACGTTTTTTGATTGTGCCGGAGGAGAATTTTTCAACTCCTAATGTGCATGCAAATTTTCCAAACTTTTTAGAGTATGACCTCATAGTTCCAATGGGTGCTCCCTATGGCGCTTATGAAGATGATCGAATTGGTAATTGGTTACTTCCTGAATTAGAAAAACTTAAAGAGGCTCACAATAAAGGAGTGCCAATTCTTGGTATCTGCTTTGGTGGTCAATTAATGGCAAGAGCTTTAGGTGGCTCAGTTGCTAAATCGCCAAAGGCTGAGGTTGGTTGGTATGAAATTCAAACAAATGATCCCACCTTAATTCCAACTGGTCCCTGGTTTGAATACCACTGGGATCGATGGGTAACACCAAAGGGTGCTACTGAGATTGCAAAAACAAAGATTGCAAACCAGGCATTTGTAATGGGTAAAACTTTGGCTTTGCAATTTCATCCAGAGATAGATCCGCAAGTTTTAGAGGCATGGCTTGCGATGGAGGGTGGATGTGCAGAGGTAGAGTCGGCTGGCGTGGATGTTGAGCAGTTACGTAAGCAAACATCTGACCTGGCACCAGCTGCGGAGAAGCGTGCCTTTGAGTTAATTGACTCCTTCTTAAGAAGAGTTGCCACCGCTCAGATCAAAGTGGTTGATTAAAGACTCTAAAGTATCAAGTAATACTGTAGCAACTCTCAGCAATGCCTTATTGCATATTTAACTTTTAGGAGTAATTTATAGATAGCAATCAAATTGATTGCGACCTTGAAATATCTTTTTTAAGGGGGTGGGACAACTTGTTTAATCAAATCAGTTCTATCCAGGAGATAACCAATAAAAGAGTTATCGCCGAAGGACATCCTCCGGCGCCCGCCGGCGCATAATTAATCGATTACATAAAAAAATCAGCCCTGCCGATTCATTGCAGGGCTGATTTTATTTTAAGACTAATTATCCAATGGCGTTACATAAGCGCCTGATATTCCACCATCAACTAAGAAGTTGCTGGCGGTAATAAAACTAGAGTCATCAGAGGCTAAAAAGGCAACAGCTGCTGCAATCTCACTGGCATCTGCAAATCGACCCATTGGAATATGAACCAATCTTCTAGCGGCACGCTCTTTGTCTTTAGCAAATAACTCCTGCAGTAATGGGGTATTCACCGGCCCTGGGGAGAGCGCGTTAACTCTGATTCCCTCTCTAGCAAACTGCACACCAAGCTCACGACTCATGGCAAGCACCCCACCTTTCGAAGCGGTGTATGCAATCTGTGAGGTGGCAGCTCCCATAGTTGCCACAAAGGATGCGGTATTAATAATTGATCCCTTACCTGCCTTTTGCATATATGGAATTACCGCCTTGCAACATAAAAATACGCTTGTGGTATTTACTTTTAATACCCGCTCCCATGCATCAAGCCCAGTAATTAAAATGGAATCATCATCAGGAGGTGAGATACCGGCATTATTAAATGCAATATCAATTCGATTGTAAGTATCAAAGGCGACCTTATACATATTTGCCACCTGTGCTTCATTGGTGACATCACAACTAACAAATATGCCACCAACCTCTGCTGCTACCTTATTTCCAGTATCAGCATTGGTATCTGCCACAACTACTTTGGCTCCCTCACTTGCTAATCGCTTCGCAGTGGCATAACCGATGCCAGAGCCAGCACCAGTAACAACCGCTACCCTGCCCTCTAATCTTTTCACCATATCCCTATCCCCTTTTTCTTAGTCATTACTAGTTATTCCGTTGCAATAAAAACATTTTTAACCTCAGTAAATGCATCAAGTGCGTCTGGTCCTAACTCTCTGCCTAAGCCAGATTGTTTATAACCACCAAATGGGGTCCAATAACGAACTGATGAGTTTGAGTTAACTGAGAGGTTTCCGCTCTCAACCGCCCGGGCTACCCGCAACGCTTTGCTTGAGTTATTTGTCCAAATCGATCCAGATAATCCAAAATCTGAATCATTTGCCTTTGCAATTGCATCTGCCTCATCATCAAAGGTCATAACAGAGACAACTGGACCAAAGATCTCCTCCTGCCAAACCTTTGCTGTGGTTTTCTTTGGCATCAAAACAGTTGGCGCCATCCAAAAACCTGCGCCCGTTGGCGCACTTCCAGTGAAGGCAACCTCCTCAGTTAAATATCCATGAACAGCATCTAACTGCTTCTTACTAATAAGCGGTCCCATCTCAGCAGTTGTAAGGGATGGATCTTCTACTCGAAACTTTTTAACCGCTACCTCAAAGGCTGACATAAATTTATCAAAGGCGCTCTTCTCAATTAAAATTCTAGATCTAGCGCAGCAATCTTGGCCTGCGTTATCAAATACCGCGCCAGGGGCCGCAGCTGCTGCTCGTTCAATATCAGAATCTGCAAAAATAATATTGGCGCTCTTGCCACCTAACTCAAGTGTTACCCGCTTAACCTGATCAGCACACCCTGCCATGATCTGCTTACCAACAGTTGTTGAGCCGGTAAATACAATCTTTCGCACCAATGGATGGCTAACAAATCTATTTCCAACAACTGATCCC
>JBEAVA010000008.1:0-9805 GCA_041161165.1 Actinomycetota bacterium | reverse complement strand
TCTTTGATCGCACTGGTGTGGCATTTATTGGCGGGATTGTATTTGGATTATTCCTTCTGCCTTACATATTCTTACTGCGATTTGGTCCACCAGCTAATAATTAATGGAAATTTCACTTTACCTTTCTTCACTAGCACTAGCCTTAGTAATCTTTAACTCATTAACAATTCGTGTAATTAAGAATTCACCAAATAAGGTCGCTGGCACCGTTTCAGTTTTAATTCCAATGCGAAATGAGGAAGAGAATGTTAAGTCTTGCCTAAGCAGCATATTGCAGCAAAAAGGGTTAGAAAACCTTGAGGTATTAGCCCTAGATGATGGATCAACAGATAACACTTCAAATGAGATTAAAGCTTTTCCCAGCGTCCAGTTGATATCTGGTGAAACTTTGCCCGATAAGTGGCTTGGAAAGCTATGGGCATGTCAGCAACTTGCTGAGAAAAGTACAGGTGATTATTTAGTGTTTGTAGATGCTGATGTGCGATTGAGCGATTATGCAGTGGCAAACTCAATTTCAAAAATGGGTAACTGGGATTTCATCTCCCCCTACCCTCGCCAACTAACCTCTGGCTTTGTTCAAAAAATATTTCAGCCACTTCTGCAATGGTCATGGTTAGCATCGGTACCACTACTAATTGCCCAGAAATTTTCAATTAGATCTATGGCAGTTGCTAACGGGCAATTTTTAATAATTAAAAGAGATGCTTATTTTCAATCAGGTGCTCATGCTGGCATTAAAGCAGAAGTATTGGATGATCTAATGTTAGCTCGAAATTTACTTAAGCAAGGATATAAAGGTGGCGTAGCCGAAGCGAGCAAGATTGCAACTTGCCATATGTATAAAAACACAATGGATTTATTCAAAGGTTACCAAAAATCCTTATGGAAAGCTTTTGGCTCACTACCGGGAACATTTCTGGCAATTACCCTGCTGGTAATGACTGGAATACTTCCAATAATCTCTGCCAGCCTAGCTTCAACCTCTGGTTTAATTGCATTTGGCTTGATCACATTAAGTCGAATAATTTCATCACTTCGAACTGGCTCACTTCCAAATACTGCGATTTTTCATCCAATTGCAATTTTGATCCTGCTTGGATTAATACTTTTCTCTTGGTTTGGAAAGTTAACTAAAACAATCACTTGGCGAGATAGAACGGTGATCTAAGTGGCAAAAATTTCTGTAATAGGTGCTGGTGTTGGCGGCATGAGCGCTGCTGCAAGATTAGCAAAACAAGGCCATGCGGTAACTATTTATGAGAATAGTGATCGATCTGGCGGTAAATGTAGAACTGAGTGGTTTGGCGATTACGGTTTTGATACCGGTCCTTCACTGTTAACACTTCCTGCTGTTTATCGGGATTTATTTCTTAAGACTGGAAAACGAATTGAGCATATTTTAGATATTGCCCCCGTGGATCCTGCATTTAGCTACCATTTTTCAGATGGAAAATCTGTTGTATTTCCAAATCTTTCTAATCCTAAAACCTACCTAGAGATTGAAAAGTCTTTCGGAAAAATCGCAAGTCAAGGCTGGGAAAAAATCATTAATCGATCAGAGAGGATGTGGGAAGCTTCCCGTGAATCTTTTGTTGAATCAGAGTTAAGTTCAATCTGGCCCTTGTTTAAGCGCCGGGATTTATTTTCTCAAGTAAAACAAATTGCTCCGTTTACCTCTCTTCGAAAGCTAAGTAATAAATTTGATCTAGACCCACATTTAAAGATGATCATCGATCGATATGCAACTTATACCGGTAGTGATCCAAGGAGTGCACCTGCCGTTCTACTTACTATTGCGTTTGTTGAGAGCACTTTTGGAGCATGGCACATTAAGGGCGGCATTGGCCAACTATCGGTGGCGTTAGAACAAAGGTGTCGGGAGCTTGGCGTTGAGTTTAAATTCAATACTTTAGTCACAAGAATTCTTACATCAGATAAATCAGTCACCGGCCTTCAAACTCAAAATGGCGAAGTAATTAATTCTGATCTGGTGGTTGCAAACGCAGATGCAGAGTATGTATTCAATCAATTACTGGATAAAAAGTTATCCGCTGCAAAGAGTGAGCGGCGTAAGCTAAAAGCTGCAACTAAATCACTTGCTGGATTCTCGCTACTTTTAGGACTTGATAACAGTAGAGGCAAGCCAGTAAACATCGAGCACCATAATGTCTATTTCCCGAGAGATTATGATGCAGAGTTTGAAGAGATTTTCACGAAAAAGATTCCAGTAAATGATCCGACTATTTATATCTGTGCTCCAAAAGATCCATCCATGGTCAAGTCCAGCAACAAAGAAGCATGGTTTGTTTTGGTTAATGCCCCACGTCATGATGTAGAAACCGGCTGGGATTGGCGAAGCGGCGGAGATGAATATGCCAAATTAATAATTAATAAATTAGATAAGTTAGGTTTGAATGTATCTAGCAGATTAGAAGTAATGCAAATTCGAACTCCATTTGATCTTGAAAGTTATGCGATGGCCCCTGGTGGTTCTATCTATGGAACCTCAAGTAACTCTGCGGCATCGGCATTCCTAAGAGCTCGCAATAGATCAAAGGTAAAAGGTTTGTTTTGTGTCGGAGGTTCAGCTCATCCAGGAGGTGGTTTGCCGCTAGTGGGTATTAGTGCTGAGATTGTTGCAAAGGCTATTGGTAAAGCTTAATTCAATTTTGCAGCAGTAAATCTAACAACCGTTAAGAAACTAATTGCTTGCAAAATCAACCAAACAAAAGTAATCTGATTGAGTATCTCTAAATTTAGATTAAATGCAACCAAAGCTATAAATATAAATGAGGCTCTTACTGGACGTTCTGCAACGGTAACCACGCCCACTTGCTTTAACCCAACTCCGCCTGCGCGGGCCCTCAGATACTCTTGAGTTGAAGCCAAAATAAAAACGCTGATTAGAATCTTTGAATCAACTCCCAAACTGTAAAGTGCTAAAACCCAAAAAACTTCAGTAAGTCGGTCAACTACTGAATCTAATAGGGCACCCCATTTTGAGGATTGTCTAGAAATAATTGCCAGACTGCCATCAACACCGTCGCAAATAAGTGAAATTATTAATATCAATGGCGCCCATATTGTATTTGAATTCATATACAGCAAGATTCCAAATACTAAGCCTAAAATTGTTAGTGCATTAGGAGTTACTCGTATTTTGGCTAAAGCTTTTGACACAGGATAAGAGATACTAAGCCAACCCTTAACAATTCCTGAAACCTTTGCATCACCATGCAACTTGCTCCAGAATAAAAAGAATTCATCTTTTGTCATCACTTAACCAAACCTAAATTCTTTGCAATTACAATTGTTGATTCAGCGGTATTCATTGTATAGAAATGAAGCCCTGGAACTTTTGCTGCTAGTAATTTACTACCAAGCTCAGTTGCAATATCAATACCTATTTTTTTGATCTCACTTGGATCATCGCCTGCACTTTCAAATCTTTTTGAAATATGATTTGGAATCTTCACGCCACTTAATTCGACCATGCGATTCAATTGTTTCAAGTTGGTAATAGGCAAAAGGCCCGCGATGATTGGAAGATTAGACCCACGCTTTGCTAATCGATCCACGATGCCTTGCCATTTTTCAAATTCAAAGAAGAATTGAGTTGTTGCAAAAGAGGCGCCTAACTGTTCTTTGCGCAAAAGCACATCAATATCATTTTCTAAATCAAAATTTGAGCCAGGGTGACCATCTGGAAATGCTGCAACTCCAATGTTAAATCCACCTATTTGCACCGCTAACTCAACAAGTTCATCTGCATGATCTAATCCATTTGGGATTGATTGCCATTTAGATGTTGGCCCGCCTTGCGGGTCTCCCCTTAAAGCTAAAATGCTTTTAATGCCAGATTTTTTATATTGATTTAAAACCTCAACTAATTCAGATTTAGTTGAACCAACACAGGTTAGATGTGCAACTGTTGGGATTTGGGTGCGATCAGTAATTTCAGTTGTAACCCGAATTGTCCGATCTCGCGTGGATCCACCAGCACCATAGGTAACTGATACAAAATCTGGCTTTAAAGGTTGAAGTTGTGCCAAGACCTGCCAGAGCCGCTCTTCCCCTGCCAAATCCTTTGGTGGGAAGAACTCCAAGGAGAAGGAAGCCGCTCTCTGATCATTGCTCACAGCAGGCAGGGTACCGTTGCGCCGTGAGTTTTTCTGCGACTAGCGATCTCAAAGTGATTCGTGCTGAGATAAATCAAGCGCTTACTGAGTTTATAAAGCGGGAAAATAAGTACCTTGCCAAAATCGGACCTGAATTAGACCCAGTTGGAATTGCGCTTGAAAAATTCCTACTCGATAGCGGAAAAAGATTACGTCCATTGTTTGCATACGTTGGATTAATTGGAGCATCTGCCCAGCCAAATAAGGAATTGGTCTCAGCTATTGCAAGTCTTGAGTTAATTCATGTATGTGCATTAATACATGATGATGTTATGGATGCCTCTGATACCAGGCGCGGGGCTCCAAGCATTCATAAATCTTTTGAAAAAATGCACGTCGATAATCACTTAGTTGGATCCTCTACTCAATTTGGAGTGGCATCAGCTATTTTAATTGGCGATTTAGCACTTATTTGGTCAGCTCAGATGCTGCATAACTCTGGGATATCAAGTCAAGATTTAATTCGTGCGCTTCCAATTTATGATGAGATGCGAGTAGAGCTTATGGCTGGGCAATACCTCGATGTTTACGAACAATCTTTAGGAACTCAAAGTATTGAACGTTCCCTCAAAGTTGCACGATATAAATCTGGCAAATACACGATAGAACGACCACTACATTTTGGCGCAGCGCTAGCCGGTGGCTCTGCTGAATTAATACAGGCCTACTCAAATTATGGATTACCACTTGGCGAGGCATTCCAACTTAGAGATGATTTATTAGGAGTCTTTGGAGATCCATCTGAAACTGGTAAACCAGCCGGCGATGATTTGCGAGAAGGAAAGCGCACTGCCCTTTTAGCGATCGCGCAAGAGAGAGCAAATACTTCCCAATCTGTTCAATTAAAAAAACATATTGGAGATCCAAATCTCACTCCAAGCATGATTTCAGATCTCCAACAGATAATCACAGATACAGGTGCTACTTCTCACATTGAAACCTTGATTGAAGAACTCACTAGCACTTCACTATCTGCACTAAACCATGATGGAATTAGCCCAGATGGTAAGAAGTTACTGACAGAACTTGCGGTCCTTGCTACTAACAGAAAGATTTAATTGTGCCAGCCAGAGTTAAAGGTGCCACCGACCATGTTGTAGTTGTGGGCGCAGGCCTTGCTGGATTAAGTGCTGCATTGCGATTAGCTGGTGCCGGTCGCAAAGTCACAGTGGTAGAGCGCGAATCTGTTCCCGGTGGTCGTAATGGATTGTTAAATAAATCTGGGTTTGCATTTGATACCGGACCATCGGTCTTGACCATGCCAGATTTGATTGCAGACGCACTGGCTTGTGTTGGCGAAGATTTGAAAGATTGGCTGGACCTAATTCCACTTAAACCGTTGTATCGAGCTTTTTATCATGATGGCTCCCAACTGGATGTGCATGCAGATACCAATCAGATGCAGGAAGAGATCGCAAAAAGCATCAGCCCAGCTGAAGCAGTTGGATATGGAAAATATGTAGATTTTGTGACGAAGTTATATAAGTATGAAATGAATGATTTTATTGATAGAAATATTGATTCACCTTTTAACTTGTTAACTCCAAATTTAGCAAGACTTATTGCTTTAGGTGGCTTTAGACGTTTGGCGCCAAAAGTAAATCAATTTCTAAAAGACCCAAGAACTCAAAAGGTTTACTCCTTCCAGGCAATGTACGCCGGTGTTAGCCCACAACAAGCATTAGCAATATATGCCGTAATTGCATATATGGATTCAGTTAATGGCGTATTTTTTCCTAAAGGTGGAATGCATGCTGTTCCAAGAGCGTTAGCGGGCGCTGCGGAAAAGCACGGAGTAGTTTTTAAATACAACACAACTGTGACTTCACTAGAGCGAAGCAATGGCAGGGCAACTGCCGTGATAACCGATGATGGGCAACGTATTCCTTGTGATGTGGTTGTGTTAAATCCAGATTTGCCAGTTGCTTGGCAAGATCTGTTAGGCGGCCAACCAAGGTCGATAAAGCGTCTGAAATATTCTCCATCGTGCGTTACCTTGTTAGTTGGATCAAATAAGAGTTATGACCATCTTGCTCATCACAATATTCATTTTGGAAAGTCTTGGGATGGCGTCTTTGATGAATTAATCAAAAAGAAAACACTTATGAGTGATCCAAGTATTTTAGTTACAGTACCTTCAAAAGATGATCCAGATTTAGCACCAGCAGGTAAATCCTCCTATTATGTTTTATTCCCTACTCCAAATTTAAGTGCCAACATAGATTGGAAAGTAACTGCGCCTAAATACCGTGATGAAATGATTCGAGCTTTAGAAGCTCGTGGCTATGCAGGGTTTGGCGCAGGAATCGAAGTTGAACAACTAACAACTCCCCTGGATTGGCAGAACCAAGGCATGGAGCAAGGAGCACCATTTGCTAGCGCCCATACCTTTTTCCAAACTGGACCATTTCGTCCTAGGAATCTTGCTAAAGGATATGAAAATATTGTATTTGCAGGTTCTGGAACACAACCAGGAGTTGGAGTCCCGATGGTATTAATCTCTGGCAGATTAGCTGCAGAGAGAATTGTTGGGCCAGTTAAGTAATCGATGGATGAATTAACCGCAGCTGGGATAACAGATCCTAGGCTTCGAGCTTCGTACGTTGAATGTAAAAGACTAAATTCACTCCACGGGAAAACTTATTATCTTGCCACCTTATTATTACCAAAAGAAAAACGTCCACACGTTCATGCTCTGTACGGCTTTGCTAGATATGCCGATGAAATAGTCGATGACCTGAATTCAACATTAACTGATGCTGAAAAAGCTGATGCATTAAATGCTTGGGGCGATCAAGTTCTGCAAGATCTACAAGCCGGTAGCAGTAAGGATCCAGTAGCAGCTGCGCTAGTTGACACTGCTATAAAATTTAAGATTCCGATTGAGTATTTTGAAGCTTTTTTGCACTCAATGAAAATGGATCTCACTGTCACCGAGTATCAAACTTATGAAGATCTTTATGAGTACGTTTATGGATCGGCTGCAGTAATTGGCTTACAAATGGTTCACATCTTAGGAACAGTTTCTCCTTCAGATCTGAATGAAGCCAAAAGCGCAGCTGAAAAATTAGGTGTAGCTTTTCAGCTCGCAAATTTTATTAGAGATGTTGGTGAGGACTTAGATAGAGGTCGAGTTTATCTACCAGTTTCTGAATTACAGTTTCATGGCGTTACGCGAACCATGTTAGAAGATAAAGTTCTTACACCACAAATACGTAGTGCACTTAAAGAACAAATTCGTAGAGTTAGGAAATTGCAAGCAGAATCTGACTCTGGGATAAAATTGCTAAGCCCTGGAAGCCGTGAATGCATTTTGGCAGCAAGTGAGCTCTACTGTGGAATTGTTGATGAAGTAGAAAAGATTGATTATGAAGTTTTTACTCAGAGGGCAAAAACTTCCAATTGGCGAAGATTAAAGGTCGCAGGACCTGCCTACATACGTTCGAAATTTAAAAAATAACTATCTCTTCTGCATACCTTTTCTGCCCCAAAATATCCACATATTCATCACACATAGTATTAAGGCAAAGCCAAAAAGTAGATCCTCAACTGGTGCAGATGCAATACGTGTTCCGATAATTGCATCTTGGCTATACATAACTATGTTTCTTGATGTTAACCACCAATTAGTTATTAGCTGAAATGGCAAAATAATTGCATAACTTGTCCAAAATACTGCGCGCCGTAATAATCTTGCCTTTATAACAAACTGATCAAATATCACTGAGAATAAAAAGGCTAGAACTGCAATATCGGTGTAAACCATCACTCATCCCCCACAGTCCAGTGCCTTTTCACTGTTCGGACTGCCTCAATTGTCATAACCGCTGCAATCGGAATAAAAGTAAAAAACAAGAACTCTTCTAAAGGAATATCGAAAGGTCCAAAAATTCCTAGTATTTGCTTCTCATCAAAATACCAGTGCCCCTGATCAATTGCATATGCATCCCAGGCTAGGAAAAAAAGTGAAACCGGCAAAATACTTAGCACCAATCTTTTGGCGCGCCTTAGTACGCCTATTTTTAAGACAACTTCCAACCAAAATGATCCAATGATCGTGAATACAATCATCGCCATGTAGCCGAATTTCAACACCTGATAACTATAGACAACTTTCTTTTAGGCTAAGATAAATAACACGGGAGCTAAGAAATTTAGCTGAGAGGGCTTGAAATTCAGGCCGACCGATTGACCAGTTCGGTAATGCGAATTGGAAAGGGGCTCTTTATGTCTATTCTAGAATTTTTTGCTTTTATTACCTCGCTTATAGGTGTAATTCTTGGTGTACTTGGTCCACGCATAACGTGGCCATGGTGGGGAATTAGCTCTTTTCTCTATGCAATTTTGTTTTTTCAATCTCAATACTACGCAAGTGCTGCGCTTCAATTTATTTTTATAGCTGGCGGAATTTGGGGTTGGTTTGGGTGGGGACCAAAGGGAGTCAAACCTAGAAAATTAAAAGCAAAAGAACGAATCTCAGTAGTCACAATGTTACTTGTTTCTTCCCTTGTTATCTGGCCAGTTTTAACAAATATTGGGGCGACATCATCTGCAATTGAATCCTTTGGATTCGTTGGAAGTGTTATTGCTCAATTGCTGATGATTTGGCAACGATTTGAGGCTTGGCCTTTGTGGGTAATTGTTGATCTTGCCTATACCTATCAATACCTTAAAGGTGATTTGTATTTAACTAGCTTTTTATACTTAATCTTCACAGCTATTGCAATATGGGGTTGGGTGCGCTGGCTCCGAGAGTCTGAAAAATTCAAAATTGATTAGTTATCAAGATTTACTTTCAAACCTTAAGCAAATTGACAACACCTCCCCACATGTTTTCGCAATCGATGGTGTTGCTGGGTCAGGTAAAACTACTCTTGCTTCGCAATTACAGTTAGATACTCTCAGTAGTCAAATAGTCCATATGGATGATTTATACAGTGGTTGGAAAGATCCACTATCGAAGGAATTAACAAAGCGAGTTATTGATGAGATTCTTAACCCATTTTTGCAGGGTAATGAGGTGATTTATAGAAAATTTAATTGGCAGCAAAACGTTTTTGGTGAAACCGTAAAAATTTCCTCGACGAAAACTTTGTTTCTGGAGGGGGTTGGGGCCGGACAGAGTGCTTTCCGAAAAATGCTTTCGCGAATCATATGGGTGGAATTTGATGCTGAATCTGGTTTTGAACGGGTGATCGCTCGCGATGGTGAGGTGGTTAGAGCACAAATGTTAAATTTCTTAGTGGACCAAAACAAACATTTCTCTGCTGAATTAACCAATAAAGCTGCGGATTACACGATATCTGGCGTGCCATAAACTCTAAATTTCAAATTTTCTCTCTAAACTTTCGTTGTGTCTGATCTAACCGGTGAGCTGATAGATAATCGCTATCTGCTGCAACGTCGTTTAGCAGCTGGTGGGATGGCAACAATTTATGCCGGTATTGATACTAGGCTTGATCGCCCAGTAGCAGTAAAAATCATGCATGCTCATCTGGCCAATGATGAGGCATTTGTTTCAAGATTTATTAAAGAGGCAAAGGCTACTGCCGCGCTATCGCATCCAAATATAGTTTCAATTCAAGACCAAGGGTGGAATGAAGGTGGACCACCTGCAGTATTTCTCG
>JBEAVA010000142.1:0-2721 GCA_041161165.1 Actinomycetota bacterium | reverse complement strand
TTCAAATCCCGTTCCGACCTCCAATAAGTTAGAAGATGTACTGGAGAAGAAGATGAGCACAGATGAGTCACAACGTCCTTGGGGGCGTTATGAAATCTTGTCTGAAAGCCAATCTCACAAGGTAAAAACAATCTGGGTCAATCCAGGTAAGCGTCTTTCCTATCAACGCCATGAAAAGCGAGCAGAGCATTGGTTTATTGTTCAAGGAAATGCTGAAGTAACTCTTGAAGGTAAAGTTTTTCAACTTTCATCGGGTGACACGATATCAATAGGCAAAGGTCAACTGCATCGCATCGCAAATATCGGTACAAGTGAAGTGATTTTCATTGAAATACAAACAGGAACATACTTTGGTGAAGATGATATTGAGCGTGTTGAGGACGATTTCGGTCGCTAATTTTGCTGTTGTATAGTTCTGCTACCTAAGGACGATTGGCTCAGCGGTAGAGCACCACATTGACATTGTGGGGGTCACTGGTTCGATCCCAGTATCGTCCACTCAAACTATGTTTAGTGGCTAACTCCCCCAAGGTTCATGATTACAACTCCAGCAATAATGATAGACATTCCGATGATATTTAATTTGGTTAATTCTTGATTGAAAAAAAACATGCCACCTATGGCTGCTCCAATAATTCCAAAACCTGACCAAATGGCGTAGGTAATTCCAACATCAATTTTCTTCAATGATTGAGACAACAGCGCAAAAGCCGTTAAGTAGCCAACCGCAACACCTACTGAAGGCCAGAACTTGGTAAATCCATTACTTAGTTTGAGCAATAAAGTGCCCACAATTTCAGCAGCAATAGCAATCGATAGCAAGAACCAAGTCATGAACTAATGGTATCCGTAATAGTATTTAGGCATGCCCTCCAAAGATCCGAGCCGTGAGGCACATTTTCCACTTATAGAAAAGAAATACGGCGAACCAATGAAATATTGGTTCAAGGTGATGGCGACGATAAAAGATCAGAAATATCCAGAACAAATTGCGCACCTACGTGAGAACTTTGGATTTTCTCAAGCACATGCGAATGCCCTAGTAATGTTCACTCGAGGTTCAACTACAACGCGAAAATTTGAAACTCACAGCGATTACTTCAAGTCAATAGATCCGATTCAAGCTAAAACCCTGCGAAAAATCTTTAGAGTCCTAAAGTTGAAGTTTCCAGACCTAGAGCACGTTACCGCGTGGAACCAACCTATGTTGCGAAAAGGTACGCAGTACGTTTTTGGAGCATCGGTCACCAAGAATTACATTCTCATTGCACCTTTTAACGCTGATGTTTTGATCAAAATGAAGGCAGATTTGAAGGATTACAAAGTCAATAAGAAAACAGTTGCTGTTCCAAGTGATTGGAAAGTGGATGAAAAGTTACTGATAAAGATGGTTAAGAACGTTCTTTCACAAAAGTAAGAGATCTTTCAAAAATTATCTCCATGTCATGATCCAGGGTCGCAACGTGGTAACTATTTGTCAGTTCTATGCGCTCTTTATCCTTTGAACGTATCCCTTTAAGAATAATCTCAGTATTTGACACCGGAAGTACATGGTCTTCCGTGCTATGAAAAAGAAGTGTTGGAATGCTTATTTTTTCCAAATTCTCGCGAGTTATTTTGAGCATTTTCGTTAATTCATAAATTCCAACTAATGGATTCGCATCGTATGCGTATTCGGTAACATTTTTCCGCTTAATATCATTGCCGACCGCTGAACGCATTTTCTTAAAACTGGAATAGATCTTGGCAACGGTAGGAGTGACAAGAGGAATGTGGATCATCGGATTTACTAGAACTATTCCGCTTATCTTCTCTTGATGATTCTGCGTTGTATACAGAGTCAATCCGCCGCCCATTGATAATCCAAAAACAAATATTTTTGTACAGCTTTTCTGTAATTCCCGTAGTTCGCTTTCAACCTTGCGTGGCCATTCTTGCCACTTCACATTATTTAAATCTTCAGGTTTTGTGCCATGACCCGGCAAACGTGGAACACGAACTGTGTAGCCCTGTTGATGCATAAATTCTGCCCAAGGGCGCATCGAAGAAGGCGACCCAGTGAATCCATGAACTAACAGAATGCCAATTTCTTTAGTCGACCCATTTCCTGTTGCGGAATAGTCTTCTAAATATCCAGCTGGCGCACCTTCTACTCCCATGTGCGAAAGAGTACGCCGCAGATTAATCAGTGGCTAGATTTTGCGTCAGTGTTGCCCATTCGTTTAACAATTGTGTGGCTTTACCCGAATCAACCGCGTTTGTTGCGCGCTCTAAAGCCAATTGCAATCGTTGATGAATACCTGAGTTCGCATCGCCCTCGTAAGCAGCTATAGCGGCAGCTGCGTTGAGTAATACGGCATCACGTGGTGCGCCATGTTCTCCATTAAAAATTGCACGAGTGATTCTTGCATTTTCCTGTGCGTCGCCTCCGACTAGTGCCGAAATGGGAGCGGTGGATAAACCAAATTCTGAAGGCTCAATCCGATCACTCGTAATTTCGCCATTTCCAATTGATAAAACTGAAGTTGTCGTAGCTAGCGTAATTTCATCTAAACCATCATCGCCTCGAAAAACAAAACCGTCCACTCCTCGGTCGCCCAATACTTGTGCCATCACTAAGTGCATGCGTTCATTTGCAACACCGATTGCCGCAGCTTGGGGCTTCGCAGGATTTGCAAGTGGACCCAAAATATTAAAAATTGTTGGCACGCCTAGCTCTTT
>JBEAVA010000141.1:0-2731 GCA_041161165.1 Actinomycetota bacterium | reverse complement strand
CATTAGGTAGATATAAATTCAAAGGGCGGACCTCAACAAATCTTTTAATTTTCCTTCCAATGGCAACACCTGAGGTAGTGCTAGGCGCCTCTTTGCTTGCAATGTTTTTAAATCTTCGCGTCAACCCTAGTTTTTGGACCATCGTTATTTCGCATGTGATGTTTTGTATTTCATTTGTGGTGGTAACTGTGAAGGCAAGAATTGCATCTTTAGATCCTCGTCTTGAGCAGGCTGCGATGGATTTATATGCAAATGAGAAGGAAACTTTTAGGTATGTGACATTGCCACTAGTGATGCCAGGTATTGCAGGTGCTGCGCTTTTGGCTTTTTCACTTTCATTTGATGACTTTATTATTACAAATTTTAACTCTGGCACAGTTTCAACATTTCCTAAATTTGTTTATGTTTCAGCTGCCCGAGGAATTCCTGCTCAAGCAAATGTGATTGGTAGCGCAATGTTTTTCATCGCGCTTATTATTGTTATTGTGGGGCAACTAGTTAGCCGTAAAAGAAAGAAATTATGACAAATATCGGCAATATGTATGGACCTGATTTCACCTTTCTTGGCATTCCAAGATGTGATTTAGATAAGCCAGAAAGTTATAAAGGTGCTGATGTAATTATTGTTGGCGCACCAATTGATAGCGGAACCTCCCATAGATCTGGGGCAAAGATGGGGCCACAAGCAATTCGAATGGGAGATTACCTTCCCCATGATGCTTCCCGTCCACATCTAGCAATGCGAATTGATCCACTACAAAAATTAAAGATTTTTGATGCAGGAGATTTATTAATGCCAGGTGGTGATTTAGTCAATTCACTTAAAGTTTTGGAGATAGCAACTGAGAAAATTTCAAAAGCTGGCGCAATCGCTGTTGTATTAGGGGGAGATCACTCAATTGCATCCGCTGATGTGGCAGGAATTGCAAATCATTTGGGTAAGGGCAAAGTTTCGATGATTCATTTTGATGCTCATGCTGATACTGGTGAAGATCAATTTGGTGCACTCATTGGTCATGGCACACCAATGCGCAGATTAATTGAATCAGGATCTGTCAGAGGAGATCGCTTTTTGCAATTAGGTCTTCGTGGTTACTGGCCAGATGATGCCACTTTAAAGTGGATGGCTGGAAAAGGAATGAAATCATATGAGATGACTGAGATTCATCACCGCGGAATGAAAGCGGTATTAGATGAATCATTTGCAATTCTTACCGATGGTTGTGATGGTGTCTTTCTGTCAGTTGATATTGATGTTGTTGATCCGGGTATGGCACCCGGTACTGGCACACCAGAGCCAGGGGGAATGACAAGCAGAGAGTTATTAGAAGCTGTTAGAAGAATTTGTTTTGAACTCCCAATAGTTGGCATTGATGTGGTTGAGGTAGCACCTGCTTATGACAGCTCCGACATCACCGCAATCTTGGCTAATCGAGTGGTGCTAGAGGCACTTAGTGCAATTGCGCTTAAGAAAGTAGGCGGTACTTACTCTGCAACTAGAAACTTGCTAGATCGTTAATTAAATAGCTTTACGGAAAAAAGTTGAGCTAACCTTTTCATCTCCTGCCGGAACTTTCTTTGCAGCAGCTTCTGCCTTAATTAATCCAGCAGATTCCACCGCTTTTTGTGAAGCGATATTTAAATCAGCAATGCATGCCTGTAAAAACTTAATTTTTGGATCACTTTTTGCGTATTCTACAATTAAATTTATTGCATCCTTTGTTGCACCTTTTCCTCTTCCCCAAGGTGCCACAAAGTAACCAAGTTCAGCATTTCCAGCCTCATCGATTCCGTGAATTGAGATTATGCCAACAGCTTTAGATTCTTTATCTTCAATAACCCAAATTTTGTACTCTGGAAATTCACCTCTAATAAATCCTTGCGCATGCTGCAATTCGTAAGGACGGGGGACTGTGGTCCAAAATAGAATCTCTTTATCTTGGCAAGCCTGAACTATCCAATTTGCATCAGATTCTGCGATTTCTCTTATTGAATGAGAGATCATTACTTAATACTTGCTAGCGCCTCATCCAATACAGATAAGCCATCGCGTAGTAAATCCTCTTCAATTACAAGAGGTGGCAGCAATCTAATTACGTTGGCATATGTGCCTGCTGAAAGAATTAATACACCTTTACTTGTGCAGTACTTGATTACCGCAGTTAACGCCTCTGGGTTTGGCTCAGTTGTGCCAGGTTTTACTAATTCAATCGCTTGCATCGCGCCTCTACCTCTAACCTCACCAATGATTGAGTACCGCTTCATCATGGCAGTAAGTTCATCATGCATTATTTTGCCAATTTTATTTGCGCGCTCAACTAAATTATCTTGTTCAATTATTTCAATTGCACCAAGGGCAGCAGCACATGCAATTGGATTTCCACCATATGTGCCACCAAGACCAGAAAGATGAATGGAATCCATAATCTCAGCACGGCCAGTAACACCAGAAAGTGGCAAACCAGCGGCAATACCCTTAGCGGTAGTGATTAGATCTGGCTCAATGTTTTCATCCTCACTTGCAAACATCTTGCCAGTTCTGGCAAAACCAGTTTGAACCTCATCTGCAATAAAGACAATTCCATTTTCTTTAGCAAAATTAACTATGCCAGGCAGGAAGCCCTTAGGTGGAACAACAAAGCCACCCTCACCTTGAATTGGTTCAATCACAATTGCGGCTACATTTTTTGCGCCAATTTCCTTTTCAATCTTATGAATCACCATATCTAAT
>JBEAVA010000045.1:0-9405 GCA_041161165.1 Actinomycetota bacterium | reverse complement strand
CTATTAACCAGAGTGATGACTGATGCAATTGTGGCTGGACTTCAAATTAGATCAGCAAATGCTGCAAAGATTGCTGATAAGGCAGCTGCTGAGGCAGCCGCTGCAGCTGAGAAAACTGCTGAACAACCTCTTGCTGATTGGGAAAAAGAGCTAATCAAAGAGCCAACTGAAAACAAAGGTGCATAAGTTGGCATACACAGCAGAGGATGTTAAGAGATTACGGGAGCAGACCGCTGCCGGAATGCTTGATTGCAAAAAAGCATTAGATGAAGCAGATGGTGATTACCAAAAAGCGGTAGAGATCATCCGCATCAAAGGTCAAAAGGGTGTTACAAAACGTGAAGGCCGTGCCACCTCAAATGGCTTGGTAACAGCAAAGGCAGAAGGTGACTTGGGCGTAATGCTTGAGTTAAATTGTGAAACTGATTTCGTTGCAAAGGGAGATAAGTTTCAAGCTTTAGCTGATGAGTTATTAAACCATCTAGCCGCATCAAAAATTGGTGAGCTAGATAAGTTTTTATCATCAAAGCTTGCCTCAGGTAAAACTGTGCAAGAGGTAGTTGATGAGGGCAATGCGATGTTGGGGGAGAAGATTGAGATTAAGCGAATCTCAGTTTTAACTGGCTCACCAGTCTCACTTTACCTACACAAAACCTCTCCTGATCTACCACCACAGGTTGGTGTCTTAGTCCAGTTAAAGAGTGCGGCAGAAAATGTTGGCAAGGATATTGCTCAACATATTGCAGCCTTCGCACCACTTTTTGTTAGCCGAGATCAAGTACCAGCTGATGAGATTGCTAAAGAGAGAAGATTGGCGGAGGAGACGGCAAAGGCTGAAGGAAAGCCAGAAGGTGCAATCGCTAAAATTGTTGAGGGCCGTGTTACTGGCTTTGTTAAAGAGGTATCACTCCTTGAGCAAGCATTTGCTAAGGATGCTAAAAAGACAGTGCAACAAATTCTGGATGAGGCAAAGACAGCCGTGTCTGCCTTTAATAGATTCCGCGTAGGTCAGTAAACTAGTAATACAAATTAATTAAAGGAGCGCTCATGCCACGTAAAGGTTATAAACGAGTGCTCCTTAAATTATCTGGTGAGGTTTTTGGCGGGGAAAAAGGCATCGGTGTTGATCCTGATGTAGTCCATGATGTAGCAAATCAAATTGCAGAGGTTGTTCGAAGCGGCACCCAGATTGCCATTGTGGTCGGCGGTGGAAATTACTTTAGGGGAGCAGAGCTGCAACAGCGCGGCATGGATAGAGCACGTGCTGATTACATGGGCATGCTTGGCACAGTAATGAATTGCCTAGCGCTACAAGATTTTCTAGAAAAAGAGGGTATTGAAACCCGGGTGCAAACTGCAATCACAATGGGTCAGGTGGCTGAGCCTTATGTGCCACGTCGTGCCATTAGACACTTAGAAAAGGGCAGAGTTGTAATTTTCGGAGCAGGTGCTGGCATGCCATTTTTTACCACCGATACAGTTGCAGCACAGCGCGCACTTGAAATTGGTGTGGACGCACTGCTTTTGGCAAAAAGTGGTGTGGATGGGGTTTATTCAGCTGATCCTCGTAAGGATAAGAGTGCAACAAAGTATGAAGCAATTTCCTATGATGAGGTTTTAAGTAAATCACTTGCAGTAGCAGATGCAGCTGCCTTTGCACTTTGCCGTGAGAACAAACTGCCAATTGTGATCTTTGATCTAAAAAACCAAGGCAATATCAGGCGGGCAGTATCTGGTGAAAGCATTGGCACACTCGTCTCCTAAGCCTCATTTTTTACCATATTTATAACCCTAAGTAATTTGCTAGTAGAGTTGGATTAATTAAAGGAGATGCAAAGATGCCAGATTTAAATAGCTCACTAGCTGAGTGCAACACCAAGATGAATAAAGCCATTGATGTGGCTAAAGAGGATTTCGCCACCATTAGAACCGGCAGAGCTCACCCTGCGATGTTTGCAAAGTTAATGGTGGATTACTACGGCACCGGCACTCCCTTATCCCAACTTGCAACTGTGCAGGTTCCGGAGGCTCGACTGGCATTAATTACCCCTTATGACAAGGGCGCAATGGCAGCTATTGAAAAAGCAATTCGCGATTCAGATTTAGGAGTTAACCCAGGAAGTGATGGCACTGTAATTCGAGTTAACTTTCCACAATTAACTGAAGAGCGTCGTAAAGAGTTTATTAAGGTGGCAAAAGCAAAGGCGGAGGATTCAAAGGTTTCAATTCGCGCCATTAGGCGTAGTGCGAAAGAGGCGATGGAGAAGTTAGAAAAAGATGGCAAGGTTGGCAAAGATGATTTAGCCAGAGCTGAAAAAGAGTTAGAAAAAATTACCGGTGAGCACACCGCTAAAATTGATGAATTGCTAAAGCATAAAGAAGCTGAGCTGCTCGAGGTTTAATGATGGCAGACCTGCACGCAATCAATGATGCGATAAATAAAAAGGCAGGTCGCAAACTTCTTCCTTCTATTTTAGTATCCCTATTTTTATTGGGATTAATCTTTGGCACCATTAATACCCAACCACTCCTGTTTTTTGCCTTTATTTGGGTAGTAATTATGATCGGAATTAGAGAAATTACCGCTGCCTATGGCAAGGGTGGAATTGAATTACCAGATTATGTATTGATGATTGCCGCCACCGTTTTATTGGTGGCAACCTGGAATGGCAATACCCAAGGCCTTGCTGTCTCAACTGGTCTTACCATCCCGATTTTAATGTTTACCCTACTTTTAATCTCTCAAAAAGATTTTATTAAACGATCAACCTCCGCTGTTTTTATCACCTTCTACCTAGCTGTCCTTGGTGGATTTATTTTGCTGCTAGCAAATCATCAGGATGGGGCAACCAGAATTTTTGCACTTGTTGCCTTAATTGCCTGCAATGACACCTTTGCATATATTGCAGGAGTTTTAATTGGTAAGCACAAACTTGCGCCAAGTATTTCTCCAAAGAAAAGTTGGGAAGGGTTAATCGGGGGAGCGATCGCAGCGGTCATCGGTGGCTCATTCATCTTTAACTCACTATTTGAAACCGCTTGGTTTGTTGGGGCATTAATTGGGTTAATGACTGTTGTTACCGCCACCTGTGGGGACTTGATTGAATCTGCTATAAAAAGAGATTTAGCTATTAAGGATATGTCTAATTTATTACCTGGCCATGGCGGGATTATGGATCGATTAGATTCTGCCCTTTTCACCGCCCCAGCTGTTTGGTTTGCCATTGAATTAATTAATCGGTACTTATAGATGGCTGATTTAGTATTTGATGCACCAGCGGTTAAGAAAAAAACACCAATACATCTTGCTGATCTAACTCCGGCTGAGCGAAAGGCGCGGGCGGTTGAATTGGATCTGCCACCATTTAGAGCCAATCAATTGGCGGTGCATTTTTTCACCCACCACAATGATGATGTTGAAAGCTTTACCGATATTCCAAAGGACTTACAAGTCAAATTAGGTGAGGCCTTTTTACCTAAGTTATTAACGCCAGTTAAATCAGTTACCTGCGATGGCGGCAAAACTAGAAAAGATCTATATCGATTGCATGACGGGGTTTTAGTTGAGTCTGTTTTAATGCGTTACACCGATCGCACCACAGTTTGTATTTCATCCCAGGCAGGGTGCGGCATGCAATGTCCTTTTTGCGCAACTGGCCAAGCAGGATTAACTAGAAATTTAACCGCCGGTGAGATTACAGCTCAGGTTGTCATGGCTGCTCGTGCATGTGATTTGGGGCAGATGCCAGGTGGGCCAACTCGATTATCTAATGTGGTTTTTATGGGTATGGGTGAGCCAATGGCAAATTACAAAGCGGTGATGCAAAGTATTAGAAATATTACAAATCCTCAGCCAGATGGTTTAGGAATTGGGGCAAGATCGGTAACTCTTTCAACTGTTGGTTTGGTAAGCGGCATTGAAAAGTTAATTGATGAGGATATTCCAGTAACACTTGCAATTTCATTGCATACTCCAGATGATGAGTTGCGCGACACCTTGGTGCCAATTAATTCCAGATGGAAGGTTAAAGAGGTCTTACAAGCGGCTGATAAATATGAAGCAAAAACTGGCAGAAGATACTCAATTGAGTATGCATTGATCCGAGATATTAATGACCAAGCTTGGCGGGCTGATTTATTGGGAAGATTGTTAAGAAATAAAAATGCCCATGTTAATTTGATTCCATTAAATCCAACCCCTGGATCTAAGTGGACCGCCTCTCGACCTGAGGATGAGCGAGCTTTTGTGGAAACTTTGGAAGGGTATGGGGTGCCAGTTACGGTGCGCGATACCAGGGGGCGGGAGATTGATGGTGCCTGTGGTCAATTAGCGGCATCTGAAAAATAAGTAACAATTCTTCAATAATTGATCTATTGATTAGAGCTGCGCAGATAACTAGACTTTCAGATAAGTTAATTAGCCAAGGAGTATTTAGTGAAAACGCTGCAAAACTTTGTCAATGGTAAAAAGGTAAGTGCGAGCTCAGATAAGGTCCAGGATTTAATAAATCCAGCAACTGGTCAAGTTTTTGCAAAAGCACCAGTCTCCAACGCCGCTGATGTTGATAAGGCAATGCAAGCTGCGGCCAGTGCCTTTGAAATTTGGAAAGAGTCAACACCAGGTGAGCGACAGAAGGCTATTAATAAAATTGCAGATGCAATTGAAGATAGAAGTGAAGAGTTAATTGGAATTGAATCTGAAAATACCGGTAAACCAATAGCAGTTACGCGGGCTGAAGAGATTGGCCCAATGCTTGATCAAATTAGATTTTTTGCAGGCGCGGCTAGAAATTTAGAAGGAAAATCTGCAGCTGAATACTTTAAAGGCCACACATCCTTTATCAGACGAGAGCCAATTGGTGTTTGTGCGCAGGTAACACCATGGAATTATCCAATGATGATGGCGGTGTGGAAGTGGGCGCCAGCAATTGCTGCTGGAAATACTGTTGTATTAAAGCCAAGTGATACCACGCCAGTTTCAACACTTTGGATGGCAGAGTTAATGCAGGAGTTTTTGCCAGAGGGTGTAATAAATGTTGTAGTTGGAGATCGCGATACTGGTAGAGCATTAATAGAACATGAGATTCCACAAATGGTTTCAATTACCGGTTCAGTCAGAGCTGGTATGGAGGTTGCTGGAAGTGCGGCTAAAGATCTTAAGAAATTACATCTTGAGTTGGGCGGCAAAGCACCAGTTGTAATCTTTGATGATGCCAATTTAGAGGCAGCTTGTGAGTGGATTGCTGTTGCTGGCTACTTTAATGCCGGTCAAGATTGCACAGCAGCAACTAGAGTTTTAGTTGAGGCAAGTGCTTATGATGATGTGGTGGCCTTGTTATCTGAGCAGGCAAAAAATGTAATTAAGGTTGGAATGCCAAATGAGGATGTATTAGTTGGCCCAGTAAATAACGCTAATCAATTAGCAAGAGTTCAAGGATTCTTAGATCGTGTGCCATCCCATGCCCGAGTTACCGCAGGTGGTACTGCAATTAAGGGTCCTGGATATTTCTGGAATCCAACTGTGGTGGCAGATCTAAAGCAGATGATGAGATGATTCAAAATGAGATCTTTGCACCAGTTATTACTGTGCAAAAGTTTAAGGATGAGGCAGAGGCGGTTCGTTACGCCAACGGTGTTAAGTATGGATTGGCCTCAAGTGTTTGGACTAAGGATCATGGCCGCGCGATGCGAATGGCCAAGGCCTTTGATTTTGGTTGCGTGTGGATCAATACCCATATTCCGATGGTGGCGGAGATGCCTCATGGCGGATTTAAGCACTCAGGTACGGGTAAGGACCTATCTGCTTATGGATTTGAGGAGTACACCCGCATCAAACACGTGATGACTAACCTCAACGCCTGATAGATTTCCCCACACTCCCCAAAGCAAAGTGCACTGTTCCTACGAGAGTAATAAGAAAGAGAAGCAATGAAAAAAGATATCAACTCCTTATCTCCTGAAGCTCGCGCAATCATCCGCGCCCAGGTTTCTCGTCGCTCAGTACTTGCTGGTGTTGGCGCAGTTTCAGCTGCTGGTTTATTAGCAGCATGTGGTACTGGTTCATCTACTGGAGCAAAGGTTGCAGTTGATGTTAGTGATACAGAAAAAATTGTTCGCTGGGCAAACTGGCCACTGTATTTAGATTTCAATGAGGATACAAAGGTTTATCCAACTCTGGCTGCCTTTGAAAAGCAGAGTGGTTTAAAGGTTACCTATGAAGAAGCAATTGATGACAACAATACTTTTTATGGAAAAGTACAAGGTCAGCTTTCAATCGGTTCTGATATTGGTTATGACATCGTTGCGCCAACTGACTGGATGGCAGCAAGATTTATCGAACAAGGTTATGCTCAAAAATTAGATCCTGCGAATGTGCCAAACAAGAAAAATATTCGTCAAGTTCTATCAGATGTTGGTTTTGATAAGGGCCGTCAATACTCATTAACCTGGCAATCAGGTTTTGCTGGCTTTGGTTGGAATACTCAAAAACTTCCAAAGGGTGTTCGCACAATGGAGGATTTATTTGCACCAGCTAATAAGGGCAAGGTGGTAGTTCTATCTGAATTACGCGACACAATCGGTGTGATCATGCTTTATCAGGGAGTAGATCCATCATCTAACTTCACTGAGGATCAATATATGAATGCGATTGATTTCTTTAAGCAGAAGATCGCTGATGGCTTCATCCGCCAAGTAAAGGGTAATTCTTACTCTGAGGATCTAAAGCGTGGTGATGCTAACGCAGTAATTGGCTGGTCAGGAGATATCTTTATTTTGAAATCTGAATCAGGTGGCAAGTTTGATTTTGCAATTCCTGAGTCCGGCGGCACATTATGGAGCGATAATATGTTAATTCCATCAACATCAACCCATAAGAAAAATGCTGAGAAGTTGATGAATTACTACTACGAGCCAGCAGTTGCAGCTGAAGTTGCCGCATATGTGAATTACATCTGCCCAGTAGAGGCTGCGCAACCTGAGCTTGAGAAGATTGATCCAGCACTTGCTGAAAGTCCATTTATTTTCCCAGATGCAGCCACCCTTGCAAAGGTTAAGGTATTTAGATCTCTAACATCTGATGAGAGCACTAAATTCCAAACCGCCTTTGATGAAGCTATCGGCAATTAAGCGCTGATAAGTAGCTGGTGATGGCGAACAGTAAGGTCTCGCAAGATACTGGCGATTTAAAGTTAGATAGAGTTTCAAAACATTACGGTGATTTTTGTGCCGTCGACGATCTGTCATTGATCGTGCCAGATGGTTCTTTTTTCGCACTCCTTGGACCATCTGGTTGCGGTAAAACCACAACACTTCGAATGATTGCAGGTTTAGAAGAGCCAAGTGCTGGAACCATTTCAATTGGCGAAACCGATATCACAACTCAAAAATCATATCGACGAAATGTAAATACAGTCTTCCAAAATTACGCATTATTTCCTCACCTAACAATCTTTGAAAATATCGCCTTTGGTTTACGTAGACGTGGAATCAAAGATGTTAAAACCGAGGTTGAAAATGCATTGAATCTGGTGGAGATGGGCCATTTAGCCGAGCGTAAACCAAATCAATTATCAGGAGGTCAGCAACAAAGAATTGCTGTGGCAAGAGCGATTGTTAATAGACCAGAGGTTTTATTACTTGATGAGCCACTAGGAGCCCTAGATTTAAAGCTTCGTCGACAGATGCAGATTGAGTTAAAGCGAATTCAAACAGAGGTTGGAATTACTTTTATTCACGTCACCCATGATCAAGAAGAGGCAATGACCATGGCGGACACCATTGCGGTGATGAATCAGGGAAAGATTGAACAGATGGGAAGTGCAACTGATCTTTATGAGGCACCAAAGACTGCATTTGTTGCTAACTTTTTAGGTCAATGTAATTTAATTAAAGGCAAAATCACTTCAAGGAGTGGGGATAAGGCAATCGTAACCGCCAAGGGATTAAATTTTGAAGTTCCATTATCAAGAGTTGCTACCACCAATGATTCTGTCTTTTTAGGTGTGCGCCCTGAAAAACTACGTTTAGATGACACAGGCGTTAACTCCATTAAGAATTGCGTAGTAACAGATCGTTCATTTGTTGGTACCTCAACTCAGTACATGGTTAGAGCCCCTTGGGATTTAGAGTTAGTAGTTTTTGAGCAAAATGATGAAGGATTACATGATCTTCGAGTTGGCGATACCGTCTCACTTGAATGGGATCCAGAACATACATTTGCTTTAGATGGTGCTGGCGACATAAACGCTGGTGCTGATCTTGATGATGACGAGTAAGTAATGGCATTTTTGCACGCAGTTTCATCTGGAACATCAGCTACAAAGAGTGTGTTAAAAAGTAAATCTCTTACTCCTTACCTACTCCTTGCGCCAGGTTTGATTTGGTTAGTTACATTTTTCATAATTCCAATATTTTCACTCGCTAGCACCTCAACCATGGTTAGACCTGATGGCGCTCAGGTTGGGGTTTATGAACAAAAACTTAGGTTTGCAAATTATGTTGACGCATTTGTTGCTAACCAGGATCAATACCTTCGATCATTTTTCTATGCTGCTCTTGCTACCTTGCTTGCATTAGCAATTGCATATCCACTTGCTTATGCCATAGCTTTCAAATCAGGCAAATATCGAAACATTTTATTGGTGATGGTCATTGCGCCATTTTTTACATCCTTTCTATTAAGAACAATTGCTTGGACTCAAATTTTGGCTGACTCAGGTCCGGTGGTTTCGACAATACAACTTTTGCCATTTATTGATGATTTATTTCGAATTAACAACACCTCAACTGCGGTGGTAATAGGCCTTGCCTATAACTTCCTACCATTTATGACCTTGCCACTTTATGCAAGTCTTGAGCGAATTGATCCAAGAACACTTGAGGCGGCCGGGGATTTATATGCCAATGGTTTAACTACCTTTCGCAAAGTAACTTTGCCACTTTCTATGCCAGGTGTTGTGGCCGGCACACTCTTAACTTTTATTCCAGCAGCTGGGGATTATGTAAATGCTGCCATCTTAGGTAATCCAAGTACCAAGATGATTGGAAATGTTATTGAGTCTCGCTTCTTTGCTGTGGTTGATTACCCAACTGCTGCTGCGCTTTCATTTACTTTGATGGCAACTATCTTGATTTTAGTAACACTATATATTCGAAAATCTGGAACGGATGAGTTGGTATGACAACCATTAACGCTCCTATGCCAAGTTTGAGCCATCGTGCCTCTAGATGGTTTTCTCGAAATTTGATAAGAATTTATGCAGCCCTAGCATTTATCTATCTATTTATTCCAGTTGCCTATACTTTCGCATTCTCATTTAACGATGCTGGTAAGAGCAATTTAGTTTGGCAAGGTTTTACATTAGAAAACTGGAAAAACCCTTGTGGTGCTCCGCAGGTTTGTGA
>JBEAVA010000044.1:0-5687 GCA_041161165.1 Actinomycetota bacterium | reverse complement strand
GGCAACTCTAGCCAATTGAGCTACTGCCCTTCGTCCCGAATTAAGGCATGAAAAATCATGACCTAATACAAGCGCCGGGGGCGAAATTGTAGGCGGGTTACTCAGAAAGGTAAAACTGAGATAAATGGTAAGCCAATTTTAAGCGTAGATGGCAGACTTAAGCCCCCATGAGCGCATCTGAAAAACCAAGAGTTTCAAAACGAATAGCAGCAATCGCAGAGTCTGCAACTCTTGCCGTTGATAGCAAAGCCAAAGCATTAAAAGCAGCTGGTCGTCCAGTTATTGGTTTTGGTGCAGGTGAACCTGATTTTCCAACTCCTGATTACATTGTTAATGCTGCAATTGATGCAGCAAAACTTCCAGCAAATCATCGTTATACACCGACACCAGGATTACCTGAATTGCGGGATGCAATTGTTAAGAAAACTAAACGAGATTCAAATTATGAAATTACTGCTGATCAGGTGCTAGTTACCAATGGTGGCAAGCAATCTGTTTATCAATCTTTTGCATCCGTTCTAGATCCAGGTGATGAAGTACTCCTGCCTTCACCTTTTTGGACTACTTACCCCGAGTGCATCAAGTTAGCTGGCGGTAAGGCGGTTGAAGTTTTTGCCGATGAATCCCAAAATTATTTAGTCTCAGTTGCGCAGTTGGAGAAAGCTTTAACTCCAAAAACCAAGGTTCTTCTATTCTGTTCACCATCTAATCCAACAGGGTCGGTGTACTCACCGGAGCAGGTAAAAGAAATTGGTGAGTGGGCATTAAAAAATAATCTTTGGGTAATCACTGATGAAATTTATGAACACCTTCTATATGACGGAGCTAAGTCTCCAAGTATTTGTGTGGCAGTACCAGAGCTTGCTGATCGCACCATAATTATTAATGGCGTAGCTAAGACCTATGCGATGACTGGTTGGCGCGTGGGCTGGATGATTGGTCCGAAAGATTTGATTAAAGCTGCTACAAATCTGCAGTCTCACCTATCCTCAAATGTTTCAAATGTTTCCCAACGTGCTGCAATTGCAGCCCTAGCTGGTGACCTATCTGCTGTTCACAAGATGGGTGAAGCGTTTGATCGCAGACGCAAGTTAATTGTTAAGTTACTAAATGAGATCCCCGGCGTTAGCTGTCCAACGCCAACTGGTGCTTTCTATGTTTATCCATCAGTTAAAGGTGTGCTTGGAAAAACTATAAGAGGAAAGACTCCAAAAACTTCAGCAGAGTTGGCGACATTGATTCTGGATGAGGTTGAGGTTGCAGCTGTCCCAGGTGAGGCATTTGGTCCTTCTGGTTACCTTCGTTTTTCATACGCACTAGGAGATGACGACATTGTTGAAGGAATTGGTAGAGTCAAAAAACTTTTGAGTGAAGCTATTTAATTTAAATCAAGCCCAACTAATTGCACCTCAGCCTCTAGCTTTACGCCAAACTTTCCAAAAACTTTCGCCCTAGCCATTTTGGCTAATTCAATTATGTCATCTGCAGTTGCATCACCTGAGTTTGTTAAAGCTAAAACATGTTTATTTGAAATTTGAGCACCAGCTAATTTTTCACCCTTATTAACTCCAGCGTGCTCCATCAGCCAAGCAGCTGAGGTTTTAACTCTGCCATCTGATTGGGGCCAACGTGGGGCATCAGCTGGCAACTTATCTGCCATCTCTTTAGTAAGGATTGGATTAACAAAAAAAGATCCAGCAGAGTTTGAATTAACATCAGTTGCATTGATCAACATTCCCTTACGGCCACGAAGTTCAAGAACTGCTTTGCGTACCTTCGCAACTGGCGCTCGATCACCTAAATTCACTGATAAATAATTTGCTAACTCTGCATAGGTAATTGGTAGAGACATCTCACCTTTTCGAAGTTGGAAGGTTACATTTAAAATTACATACCGGCCAGATTCCTCTTTAAACACTGAATTACGATAAGAGAAATTACACTGCTCGTTTGTAAAAGTTATAACCTCACCTTTTTTGCGATCATATGCTTTAACTCTGGCAATAGTTTCACTTACCTCATGTCCGTAAGCTCCAATATTTTGAATAGGTGCTCCCCCAACAGTTCCTGGAATTCCACTTAGGGATTCAAGATCAGCAAACCCTCTTTCAATCGTTTGCTCAACAAATTTATCCCAATCTTCCCCAGCTGAAACCTCAATCATTCCGCCGCTGCATGCGTCGTAATCCAGTGCGTTACCTTTACTCTCAACTCGAATCACTGTGCCAGCAAATCCAGCGTCACTAATTAATAAATTAGAGCCACCACCTAATATCAAAACTTTTTCGCCAGCGCTATCGGCAGCTTTTACAAACTCAACTAATTCATCTTCAGTATGGGCATGGACAATTTTTTGCGCAGGACCACCAACTTTTAACGTGGTGAAATTAGATAACTGCTCCATTAGATAAGCCTAGCGACGTGGTGAGAGGATCTCATTTTTCCCTCTAAACCGATCCAGAATTCTTTGATAATTTTTACGTGAGTTCTTATCTCGGTAATCAGGATCCACGTCGTGATAACCATGATGTCTACCCTGAGATAGTGGTAGATCTATCTGTAGCAGTTTTCCACCAGCAGCCCGGATAGCAAGTGATAACTCTAAATCTGCATTTCGATAGTACTTCGCACTTGGATTTGCTCCGCCAGCTGCAATTGCAAACTTACGATCTAAGGCAAAGTAATAGCCAAATAACACATCCACTTCACCAGCGCCTTTATCGGTTGTTGTTCGCCATTCATCCTCAAGATTAATCAATCCACCTTTCCAGCCAACACCCTGATACCCAGCTTCTAAGCTGTTAAGAGTTTGTGGAATGGGATCTGCTGTAAAGGTTGTGGAGGTATCCATAATAAGTAGATAATCCTCGCTAAAGGTGTTAAGGAAATAGTTAATAACATTTCCCCAGCCAAGTGGGTTTTTCTCTTGGGTAAGGGTTACTTGTTTTGAATCAAATTGATCAGGTGAGATCCAATTGCTTTTCCCATTTGCATAAATACTTACCGGCGTTTTAGTTTGGCTTGTAATTGAATCAACACAAGTTACTAAATCTTCAGTAAAGCCCTCTGCGATTAAACAGATGCGAATTGACCCAGCCATTGGCGGGTTTTAATTAACGAGTTTCGCGGTGAAGTTGTGAAGACTTACAGCGTGGGCAGAACTTCTTAAGTTCCAAACGATCTGGATCATTTCGACGATTTTTGCGAGTGATGTAGTTGCGCTCTTTGCACTCAACACATGCCATTGTAATTTTTGGACGAACATCTGCACTTTTACTTGCCATGGTTGAGCTCCTAGCCTTGTAGTTAAATTAACGTAATCGTTAACTCATTCGTTAGGTGAGGTTACCTGACCCTCACCATTTGGTGAAATTGGTGCGTATTTCGAACTGCATTTCTATCTTTAGTTCTGGTAGCGGAGGCGGGATTTGAACCCACGACACAGCGATTATGAGCCGCTTGCTCTACCAAGCTGAGCTACCCCGCCAAACTTAACTTTCAATATTTATTTTTTGTTCGAGCCCCCTAACGGAATCGAACCGTTGACCTTTTCCTTACCATGGAAACACTCTACCGACTGAGCTAAGGGGGCGAAGTGCTGGCTAAGGATACAACCCGGCTTTATTAATTACGAATTGAAGGCTTAATTACTTTAAGTAAGCCTTACTAGCAATCTCGATACGCCTATTTTTGTAAGCAGATGATGCACCCAACAGCAGATGTTCAAATGGATTTCCACTTTTTATTAACTTAACTAATTGCTCACTTTCATTTCCTTCAAAGGTTTTAATATCTGAAGAATTTACAACTTTCACCTCTTTGTGAGGTTTGATCGTTCGATAGATAACAGTTAGAAGTTGTAGTGCTGAATAAACCGTTCCGCGCCAGCCTCTACCGAAAATATCTTGTAGTTTTAGCTTAAATAATGTTTTTGATATTTCATTTTCATCTTTAGCAGGTTTATTGAGCAAATCTTTAAATATATTTGCCACTTCACTAGCCCCAGTGACTTCAGGCAGATCTTCGCAATTTCTAGCCAACTCTTGCCTAACTTTAGAATCGGTAAGTTTAGAAACCATAATTGTTATTTTCTCTAAATTTGATTGATCTACCGTTAAAGCGACCAAGTTGTCTGCTGCCCATCTAGCTCTTTCAGCCTGATTATCTGTTCCTCGTGTATTTGGAATAAACAAAGTTGGAATACTTGCAGCGAGTTCCTCATGCACACTGTTATAGCCAGCAGCGCAGATCGCAGCATCAAATGCGCTTAGAACATTTGCTAACGGAAAATATCTGATTACTTTTATATCAAGACCCTCGGGTGCAAGATTTTCACCCGTTGAAGTGACAGGTTCTTTTGTTAGTACTACTTGCAAATTTGGCCAAGCAATTAATCCTTTTAATGCCGCAGTCATTTTGGCATTTAAGTCAGCCTCGCCAATTCCGAGCTGGACCAAAACGGCAGGACGAGTTTGATCTAATCCCAGCAAACTTCTTGCGGCAACTTTATCTAGTGAGGTTTGTCGATTATAAATTGATATTGGTTTAACAACAGTTGAATCTGACCTGCCTGAAGTTGGACCTCTGTCATAACTTTGTCCAAAATCTCCCGGGGTCACTATTAAATCCATCATCTTTGATTGCAGATTGAGTAAATAACGTTGAGGTGTTTTTTGCCAAAACCCTCTTCTCACCCAAACTAATTTAACTTTTGGTCTAACACTTTTTATCCCGATAATTCCTGGGTATGGCACTACGCCATCAAAACTAACAATTTTTGCATCAGTCTCATCTATCAATGCCACAATGCGATCTCGTAAATATCTATCCCATTCAAATCGACCCATCCATTTTCGATCTCGTCCTGGGACATACTCAAAATTTACATTTGCAATTTTGGGCACTTCAACTACGCCAGAAGCCATCGAAATGATAATTGGGTTTGCAAACTCCTTTAATTCAGATGCGACCGCACTAGCTCTGGTTAAGTGACCCATGCCTATTCCATTACTTGTCGCTAGAATAATGGTTGGCTTAGACATGAAATTAGTATAACTGCAACCAAAGTTAGGAAGCTCGAATGAGAACCGCACTATTGCTCGTAATTTTGGTATTACAAATATTTACACTGTTATATCTAATTCGCACAGCAAGAAATCTTGGTACAAAAGCCACTAAAAATCATCGAGAGTTGATGGATAACATCGACATGCTTCGCGCCAGTAGTAGGAGCAATATTCTTAATCATCTTGCTATACCAAATAGCAAAGAGTTTAGAAGCGTAAGTTGGGATCATGTAGTTTCATTAACGAGCCATCCAGCTAGGTTTTCAACACTTGGCATTGCAATAGATCAACTACTAAATCAACATTTGATACCTAAACACGTATATCTAAATATTGCTCAGTCAGATTTGGACAAACTGCCCACTGCAATCAAGAATCTAGAGGCGGGCGGAATTCTTAAAATTAATTCTTGTGCTGATTTAGGTCCCGGAAAGAAGTTAATTCCAACTTTAAAACTAGAGGAAAATCTACCTATAATTGTGGTTGATGATGATTTGTTTTTTGAAACAGATCTAACACTTAAATTAATGATTCAGCATCACTTATCACCAAAAAGCATCATTGCCTCTAGGGTTCACAAAATCGCTTATGAATCAGATGGAAGTATCGCCTCTTATAGTA
>JBEAVA010000043.1:0-5759 GCA_041161165.1 Actinomycetota bacterium | reverse complement strand
GGCGCTGCATCAATCTGGGCAGCCTGGGGATACACCGGAGGTAAGAAACCATATGGCTACTTTGGTTTTGGCGAACTCTCTGTTTTTATCTTTTTTGGTTTAGTTGCAACTGTTGGCAGTTATTACATTCAAACAGAGCAGTTTAATTGGCAAATTTTTTTACTTGCCTTACCTGTTGGCACGCTTTCCTGTGCGATCTTAGCAATTAACAATCTGCGTGATCTGCCACAAGATAAGTTAGTTGGAAAGCGAACTATGGCGGTTCGAATTGGGGAGAAAAATACTCGAGTATTTTTCATGTTGCTTTTAGTTACTGCTCAGGTAACTGCTCTAGCCGCTGCCAGTATTAGTTCATTAGCCTTAATTACTCTTATTTGCGCTCCAATAACTTATCGTGTGGTTAGACAAGTTTTAAATGGCGCAGTCGGAGCAGAGCTAATTGAAGTGCTTTCTAAAACCGCAAAATTGCAGTTACTTATGGCTTCGTTATTGGCTGCTGCATTAGCAATCTAAAGTGGCTAAACTAAGCACATGATTAAGTACCTGGTTATTTTTGCCATAGTTCTTGATATCTACACATTAATTGATTGTGCTATGACACCTCAGGAAAAAGTGCGTAGATTTCCAAAATGGGCTTGGTTGTTGATAATTATTCTTACCGGATTTATTGGAGATATTGCTTGGTTCATTGCAGGTAGGCCAAGAAAGCCACGACCAAATCGTGGTGGTCGAGGCAGAATTATTCCGCCCGATGATGATCCTGATTTCTTAAGAAAGTTATAAACCAGAGTATGTATGTCTGCCAGTGCCCCATACATTTATGTAAATGTAATTAAATAAGAAGGTTGATCCAGCTAACAAACATAACCAGGCAGCTTTTCTTCCGCGCCAACCAATAGTTACGCGGGCATGTAAATAAGCAGCATATGCAACCCAAGTTATAAACGCCCAAGTTTCTTTTGGATCCCAGCCCCAGTAACGACCCCAGGCAGCTTCTGCCCAGATTGCACCTGCAATAACTGAAAATGTCCAAAGCGGAAATACCAATGCAACTAATCGATAGGAAAGATTATCTAAAGATTCTAAGGAAGGTAACTTCTCAGCCCAAACTGGGCGCAACCCTTTTTGCTCATATCTATCTAAAATCAAGTAAGTTGCTGCAATACAGTTTGCAAGAAGAAAAACTCCACCGGAGATAATTGCAGCTGATACATGTATTACTAACCAAGGTGATTTTAAAGCAGGCATAAGTGGCGCACTTGGTCGATAAAGCAAAGTAACTGCAGTTCCTAAGGTAAGCAAAACTGACAGTGAGACTGGTAAGCCCAACCAACGTAATTTATATTTCTTTAAAGCAAATAAATATGCTGCGCTGAAAGCTAACGCGCCAGTTATCGAGAACTCATACATATTGCCCCATGGAACTCTATTTGCAGAGATACCTCTGAAAACAACACCAGGCAGCAGAAGTAAGAATCCTAAAACCATAAATGCTGAAGCGAGCCTGCCGATTCGATCTGTTCGTGAGAAATCAAGCTTTGTTTTCTTTACCATCTTCGCTGGAGTCTTAACCGACCATGCAACCTCAACCGCATGGGCAAAAAATGCTAATGTGTAAAAAATCATTGCAGAGTAAATTAAATTATTAGACAAGATCGCGGCAGAGTTATCGCTCATTGCTCATCTCCTTAATCAATTCTGCTATCTCCTCTTCAAGCCCAGGTATTCCATTTTTAGCAAGACCAGCAACTTGAGTCTTCCTGCCTTGCTTAACCCAAATTCTTCGTTGCCTTGTAAATAAGGAAATCAGTAAACCCAAGATCGCAAGTATTGCACCAAATAGTGCAAAACCTTTTCCTGGATCGTTAACAATTTGTAAGTTAACCCAAGATTTCCATCCTGTAAATGTGATACTGCCCTCACCAAAATCATAACTTTCATTTAATGCTAAAGCTTTAAGCCCAATCCGTTCCATCTTGCTGGTGTCAATGCGATAAACAGATTGTGGAACTCCAGTATTTAATCCGAGGTCACCCTTCCAAATTGAAATCAAAAGGCGCGGATCTAATACTTCAGGGTAAGAAGAAAACCCTCCGCGAACAGGATCTCTATCCGCAGTTGGAAGAAATGAAGATACAAAACCAATCTGCGGTTGCATATCAGGAATCTTTATCGCTCCGATTGATGAAAGGTTTGCATCCTGTGGCAAAAATGGAGTCGGACCATCAAAAATCACTTTTCCAGATTTATCTTTAACAACCACTATTGGGGAGTATCCGTTAGCTTGCAAATAAATTTTGGTGCTTCCGTAAGCAAGTGGCTGGTTTACTTTAATAATTCTTGTAGTTTCAGCCGAACCTGCCGGATTTGCAGTTAACACCGTTAATTTATAATCAATGGCAGCGTTTGTGACTGGGTCATACTCAGCTTTAAACTCTTTAACTGTCAATGAAAATGGCGGTAAAGAATCTTCGGCTTGATACTTACCAAATCCTAAAATGTCATAAGAGGTGGGTGTATTAATAAAACGATCTCCCACATTAACAATTGCATCACCTCTACTGCCCAAAAGTGAGCCAATCCCTACGGCAATAAGGATCAAAACTAAGGAGAGGTGAAATAGTAAATTCCCGCTCTCTCGGGCATAACCTTTTTCCGCTGATATTGAATTCTCATCTCGTCTGATTCGGAAATGCTTTTTTCGCAAGTACTTTTCGACAATATCTAAATCAATTTTTTTAATCTCGGCGTAATACTCCATGCGATCTAAATACTTTGGTGTAAGTGGAGGTTTGGCCCCAATAGCTTTTAAGTGGTGGATGCTCCTAGGTAAAACACAACCAATCAAGGAGATAAATAGCAGCAAATATATTGCGCTAAACCAAGGTGAGCTAAACACTTCAAACATGCTGAAACGATCAAGCCAGATTGCTGCTTGTGGATTATCACTAAAGAATTGTTTAACTTGAATTGGATTTTGACTACGTTGCGGGAAAAGTGATCCAGGAATTGCAGCAACCGCTAATAAGAGTAATAAAATCAAAGCTATCCGCATGCTGGTTAATTGACGCCAGCACCAGCGTAAAAAGGATCTGCTATCTAAGACGGTACTCATTAGATTATTGGGATAAATCCACTAATTAAATCTCTCAAACTATTCATTAACTGATCCCATAGATTACTTACCTGAAGTATCCCAATTAGTATCAGTAAAAATCCACCAATTTTGGTAATTGTATTTCCTTTACTTGCAATAAATCTTCTTAACGGCTCAGCTTTATCTAGAAATAACCCCATCAATATAAATGGCAAGCCAAGTCCTACACAGTAAGCAGCAGAAAGTATTGCTCCGCGTTGTGCTGTTGCGCTTTGAATGGCAAGTACTTGCACAGCACCGAGTGTTGGGCCTATGCAAGGAGTCCAGCCAATTCCAAATGCAAATCCAAGAAATGGTGCAAAAACTAATCCACTTCGCATCTTCCAAGTCGGTTTAATGCTTCGGTAAAATTTTTCATTAAACAGGAAAATGATTCCAAGAGAAATAGTAAGCAAACCCAGTGCTATTGATATGGGTCTTGAATTCTCTGCAATTTTTGATCCTAATCCGCCAAATAAAACTCCATATGAAACAAATAGAAAAGTAAATCCGGAAACAAATAAAACCGATCCTAGGAATACCCGGCTCCTACTTTTAGTGTCGCTCATTCCTGAGGCGTAAGAGAGATATCCAGGCACCAATGGAATAACACAAGGAGAAAAGAATGAAACTAAACCAGCTATCGCGGCCACGCACATAGCGACTAAAAGATTGGCTTCAAAAATTTGATCTATTAAAAACTCAATCATTTGCCAAAACCCTATCTAACATTTTCTTTAAACCGGCGACAGTAACCTCACCGCTGATGCGAACTGCAACTTTGCCATCTTTATCTACAATCAAAGTGGTTGGAATCGCATTTGGTATCAATGAACCACCAAATCCAAGTAGCAAAGAATCATCCGTAAATGTTGGATAAGTAAGATTAAAGTTCTCGTAAAAAGCTTTGGCAGATGAAATATTGTCCCTTGTTAATATGCCAGCAAATTGAACCTCCGGATAGTTAATAGAAAATTCCTGAAGCACTGGTGCTTCAGCTCTACATGGCGCACACCAAGATGCCCAGACGTTTACTACTGTTACTTTTTTTGGCTCAAGCGATATCTCGCCAGAAGTTAAAGTCTGACCAGATAATGTTGGTGCAGATTTTCGTTCAGATTTATCAACATAAGTTGCAATTCCGCTACCAGATATAAATGAATTCTCATTTTCGGCAGATAATCCACCGCCAGAACAGCTAGTTAATAAGAGCGCTGAGATAAGTACTGAAATGATTTTCATTATTTTTGGGGCAGTAAATGTCTTGCTGGTTCTGAATAAGAAACACCACTAACCATTCCTTCGTTATCTAATTCAAATGATGTTACTGAAGCCAACGTGCACTCACGTTTTCTTGGATCATGAAGAAGCCTTCTACCTTCTACAGCACTTCTCAATATCCAGATTGGTAGCTGATGAGAAACGCAGATTGCATCCTTGCCAACTGCCGCATCACGTGCAGCAAACAAAGCTTTTAACATTCTATTTATTATTTGATCATACGGTTCACCCCAAGATGGTCGCCATGGGTTGTATAAATAACGCCAGGATTTAGGATGCTTTAAAACGCCACTTCCCAATTCAAATTTCTTGCCTTCAAAAATATTGCTAGCTTCAATTAAATTTTCATCTGTAGTCAGTTGTAAATTGTGTGCCTTAATTATTGGCGCAACTGTTTCTTGAGCTCGCTGCAATGGCGATGCATGAATTGCTCCTAGATTTAAATTCTTTGACCACTGAGCAATAACTTCTGCCATTTGATTACCGCGTTCACTTAGTTTCCACCCCGGCTGAAGTCCATAAAGAATTTTTTCTGGATTATGGACCTCACCATGTCTTACGAAGTGAATTACTTGAGCCATGCGGTAAGCATAAAGCAGAGGAATTCATGCTCGTTCGCTAGGGTAGTGATATGGCGCTCACAGAAAAGCGAATTGCTTTTTTTGACGTCGACAACACCTTACTAAAGGGATCAACGCTCTTCTTTTTAGGCCGTGGCATGTATCAAAGAGGGTTCTTTACAAAAAAAGATATCTCAGCATTTGTTCTGGCCAATATCAGATATCGGCTTACTGGAAAAGAAAACAAAGAAGAGATTGCTAGATTCCAAAATGCAGCAACCGATTTCATAAAAGGCCATAATGTAATTGAAATTGAAAAAATAGGCCAAGAGATTTATGAGGAGTATGTGTCCCCTGCAATTTGGCAGGGCACAGTTGAAATTGCAAAAGAGCATCTTTCAAAAGATGAAGAGGTTTGGCTAGTTACAGCCACCCCACTTGATATGGCTAATTTAATGGCAAAACGATTAGGTTTTACTGGTGCGCTTGGTACAAAAGCAGAGGTTGAAAATGGTGTGTATACCGGCAAAATTATTGGAAACCTTTTACATGGAAGAGAAAAATCTACAGCGATTAAAGAATTAGCTACTGAAAGAAGTATTGATTTAAAAAATTGCTATGCCTACTCCGATTCTCATCATGACATACCTTTGCTTGAGGCAGTTGGCAATCCAAGGGCTATTAATCCCGATGCACTACTTAAAATCCGTGCTTACCGAGATAACTGGCCAATTTATGATTTTAGAAGAGCTAGACGTATTAAGAAATTATTAGGACCGATG
>JBEAVA010000042.1:0-5806 GCA_041161165.1 Actinomycetota bacterium | reverse complement strand
ATCTTACGATTTGCGGTGATTAAAAAGGGTGTTATCCCAGCAAGTAAAGGTGGCAAACTTAAGACTTTTTTCCAGAATTTTGGTGTGGGATTTTATATATTGCCATTGCCTACCGTGTTAAACCTACCCCGTGATATCTTCATGGCAATTGCCGTATATTTAACAATTTCAACTGGCGTGGATTACTTTAGAAAGGCATTAAAGAAGTGAGCATGCAAGTGCTGTCTAAATCTATAGTTAAAAAACTCATAAAAAAGGGCTTAACTCTTTCAGTTGCTGAATCAGTAACTGCTGGCGGCTTGGCAAGTGAATTGACCAATATCGCTGGTTCATCAAAGGTTTTTAAAGGTGGTGTAATTGCATATAGTGATGAGGTTAAGATCTCTGAATTAAAAATTACTAAAGCAGATTTAAAAAAACACACCGCCGTTTCAGAGGAGATCGCAATTGCTATGGCACAAGGTGTGAGAAAGAAATTAAAAACAGATTACGCAATTTCTACTACTGGGGTAGCAGGACCTGGTAAGGCATATGGCCAGAAAGCCGGAACTGCCTGGGTTGGGGTATCAAGTAAAAATGAGAGTTTTGCAGTGGCTTTGGCCCTTTCCGGTGACAGGGAATCGATCCGACATGCCATTATTACCAGCGCATTAGCAGCTCTAGAGCGTATTCTTAAGCCGTGATACTTCTACGAACTCATATCGGAAGCACATTGCGTGCTGCCCGGATTGAACAAGGACGCACTCTTCGCGATGTTGCAAAGAGCGCTCGAGTTTCTCTTGGTTATTTATCTGAGGTTGAGCGCGGACACAAAGAAGCATCAAGTGAGTTATTAAATGCAATTTGCTCAGCCCTTGATCTATCTCTTTCCACAATCTTGGTTGATGTTGCCACTGTGGTTAAAAACCACGAATCCCCAGTACTAACAATCTCGACTTTGCAAGTGGTAGAGACCGCAGCTTAAATTGTCAGCCGAGCCGGCGGCACCACTTTACGCCCGCCAAACTCTTACCAGCAATAAATCTCGCACCGCTATCTTCAATGGTGCAAAGGCGGTAATCGCTGAGGTTGGAAATTACCAATCTAATATTGCAGATATTGCACTGCGAGCGCAGGTTTCAAAAGCCACAATTTACAATCAATTCGCCGACAAAGCCGAGATGATGGAGTGCTTAGTTGAGGCTGAAGTTATTAGATTGACAGATATCGCCCTGAACGCTTCTTCAAGACAAGAGGCGTTATACCTACTTTCAAAAGAGATCTCCCAAGATATTGCACTTCGCAAATTAGTTGAAAGTGATCCACTAGATATTGCAAAATTAGTGACTATCACTCCTCATCCAACCTGGGTTTTAGTCCATCAGGGGATAGCTAAGGTTTTTGGCGCAGACTCAGCAACCTTAGGAGTAATTCTTCGCTGGTTAATTGGCCAAATCCCATCGCCAATTACCCAAGAGGAGTCACTACAGCAATCAAAGCGATTATCTGCCACCTTATTTAGCTAGTAGTTTTTTAATATGCGCATCTCAGAGCTCAGATCTCGATTAGCAGATTACTTTCCAGATTCAGATACCTATGCCAGAGATATCATCCACGCAGAGCTGGGCGGCATAAGTGTTAATGCTGCAATTGAGATTGGTATGGAGCCAGATGAGATTTGGAAGGCGGTCATCCGCCATAACCCTTCGATGCCAGCTAAGTACAGATAACGGCGTGTCCTAGCCCGGTTTTACCCTTTCGAACAGTTGTTCGATACAATTATCTCGCCCAACCAGAGCGGTTCCACAGTTCCGCTGGCATCAGATGCCAGCCGTCAGTGATCTTCCGTACCTTCTGGACCGAACAATATGACCTCGCTACTGGAGATGAAAACCCCAAGAGCTGGTCAAGGAGATGAAAGGAAACAAATCAACTATGGCCTCTGCAAATAGAGAACCACAAGATGATAAAAAAGAAGATAAACGATCTAGTGATCGTGCTAAATCCCTAGATACCGCCCTTGCCCAAATCGAGCGTCAGTTCGGTAAAGGATCGGTAATGAAAATGGGAGATCGCAAAGCTGTTGCCATGGAGGTTATTCCAACTGGCTCAGTTGCATTAGATATCGCACTCGGCGTCGGTGGCTTGCCACGTGGCCGCGTTGTTGAAATCTATGGTCCAGAATCATCTGGTAAAACAACGGTGGCATTGCATGCAATTGCAAATGCACAAAAAGCTGGCGGTATTGCAGCATTTATTGATGCTGAGCACGCCCTTGATCCTGAGTATGCAAAGAAACTTGGCGTTGATATTGATGCGCTACTTGTTTCCCAACCAGATACTGGTGAACAAGCCCTTGAAATTATGGATATGTTGGTCAGGTCAGGTGCGATTGATATTGTCGTAGTTGACTCAGTTGCAGCTTTAGTACCACGAGCTGAAATTGAAGGCGAGATGGGTGACTCACATATGGGTCTGCAAGCCCGCCTTATGTCACAAGCACTTCGTAAAATGACTGGCGCACTGCACCAATCAAATACCACTGCAATCTTTATCAATCAGCTGCGAGATAAGATCGGTGTTTTCTTTGGCTCACCTGAGACAACTACCGGTGGAAAAGCGCTTAAGTTCTACGCATCAGTTCGTATGGATGTACGCAGAATTGAAACCTTAAAGGATGGCCAAGATGCGGTTGGTAATAGAACTCGCGTCAAGATTGTTAAGAACAAGGTTGCGCCCCCATTTAAGCAAGCAGAGTTTGACATCATTTACGGCGTCGGCATTAGCCGTGAAGGTTCATTAATTGATCTTGGTGTTGAAGCTGGCATCGTTAAGAAATCGGGCGCCTGGTTCACCTACGAAGGTGATCAACTAGGTCAGGGTAAAGAAAATGCCCGTGCCTTCTTAATTGATAATCCAGATCTAGCCAATGATATTGAGAAGAAGATTCGGGCATCATATGTGCCAGCTGAAATTGACCCGGCACTAGTGGCAGCAGTTGATGAGGCCACAGCTGATGTTGAGTTCTAATCTCTAACTCATTTAAAAATACCTTGAAGAAAAATCAAGAGGTAGTAGCTGATCCCTACTCCGAGGCGATGTCGATTGCGTTATACGCTCTCGCCCCACGCGCTAAGAGTAGGGATGAGTTATTTAAACAATTATTAAAACGTGGTGTTGATGCTGTAAACGCCAATGCAGTTTTAGATTCATTGGAGCTGCAAGGTTTATTAAATGATCTAGAGTTTGCCAAATTATGGAGTGAATCTAGGCAGCGGGCGAAGAAATTAAGTAAGCGAGTAATTGCCGGTGAGCTTCGCACTAAGGGAGTCTCACAAGATATTATTAATGAGGTTATTGAAGGTATTGATGATGAGTCTGAGTACAACCAAGCTTTTTTATTGGCAGAGCGAAAATATAAATCAATTGCCCATCTAGATCCTGAGGTCGTATATCGAAGAATTTCAGGTTTATTAGCGCGTAAAGGATATGGTCATGGAGTTTGCGCAAGAATTATGCGGGAGTTAACTCAGGTTAATTAGCAAGTAGAATTGGGCATATGCCTACCTTTGTAGTTGAAACCTACGGCTGTCAGATGAATGTTCATGACTCCGAACGAATCTCAGGCCTGTTACTTGATGCGGGATACACCCAGGCATTGGCAGATACTCAACCAGATTTAGTTGTTTTCAATACCTGTGCGGTTAGAGAAAATGCCGATAATAAACTTTATGGAAATCTATCCTTTTTAGCACCACGCAAAAAAAGTGATCCAAACTTTCAAATTGCAGTTGGCGGTTGCATGGCGCAAAAAGATCAGGATGCGATTATTAAGCGTGCTCCATATGTAGATGTGGTATTTGGAACTCACAATATTGGCTCTCTGCCAATTTTGTTAGAACGTGCTCGAATTGAGGAGGCATCTCAAGTTGAAATCAAAGAATCACTTGAGCACTTCCCATCCACCTTGCCAGTCAAACGTGATTCTGCCTTTTCGGCATGGGTTTCAGTATCAGTAGGGTGTAATAACACCTGCACATTTTGCATCGTGCCATCTCTGCGTGGAATTGAGAAAGACCGCCCGGCGGATGAGATTATGAAAGAGGTTAGAGCCTTAGTTGCCCAAGGGGTAATTGAAATTACCTTGCTTGGCCAGAATGTGAATGCATATGGTGTTGATTTTGGTGATCGAGGTGCTTTTGCAAAATTACTTCGCAGCTGTGGTGAGGTTGAAGGTTTAGAGCGGGTTAGGTTTATGTCGCCTCATCCAAGAGATTTCACAGATGATGTAATCCAAGCGATGGCACAGACAAAAAATGTTATGCCACACCTACACATGCCATTGCAATCAGGCAGCAATAAGATTTTACAAGCGATGCGCCGTTCCTATCGCAGAGAAAGATACTTAGGAATTATTGAAAAGGTGCGAGATTCTCTTCCTGAGGCCGCAATTACCACCGACATAATTGTTGGCTTTCCAGGGGAAAGTGATGATGATTTTGCCCAAACTATTGATTTAGTTAAGCAAGCTAAATTTTCAGCAGCTTATACATTTCAATACTCAAAGAGACCGGGCACACCTGCTGCCACAATGCCTGATCAAATAGCTGATGATGTGATGGCGCAGCGGTATAACCAACTGCATAAAATTCAGCAGGAGATTTCAAAGAGTGAAAACGAGAAGTTAATTGGCAAAGATATTGAATTGTTGGTTTCAGGACATGAAGGCCGTCATGATATTGATCAAAACCGGATGAATGGGCGCAGCACAGATTTTAGGCTTACCCATTTTGATAATTCAGCTAATCTGGCAAGACCTGGTGATTTAGTTAAGGTGAAGGTAATGGAAGCTTTTGCAAACCACATTGTGGCAAGCGCACCGATATCTGTAACTAGGACTCGTGGTGGCGATGCTCATGAACGTTGGATGGCAGAAAAAGGGGATAAAAAGATTTTACTAGGGATACCAACATTGGCATCTTTAAAATCTTTATGAGTTTAATAATTATTTGCGGTGCAACTGCTACTGGAAAAAGTGATTTAGCTTTAGCAGTTGCAAAGCAGTTAAATGCTGAAATTGTTAATGCCGATTCAATGCAGGTTTATAAAGGCATGGATATTGGAACGGCTAAATTACCAATCACAGAGCGTGAAGAGATTCCACATCACCTACTAGATCTACTTGAGGTAACTAAGGAGGCAAATGTTTCCTGGTATCAAAGCCTTGCCAGAGAAAAAATTGACCAACTTCTAGAAGCTGGAAAATCTGTTGTAGTTGTTGGCGGAACTGGTCTTTATATAAAGGCTATTTTGGACGATTTAAATTTTCCAGATACAGATCCAATAGTGCGACAACAATTAACTGATGAGGCTCAAGTAGTTGGAAATGATCAAATGCATCAGCGACTTGCAAAGTTAGATCCGGCAGCAGCGCTTGCAATTCCAAAGGAGAACATCAGGCGAGTTATTAGAGCACTTGAGGTAATCCAGATTACTGGTAAACCATTTACAGCTAATTTGCCGAGAGAGGCAAGTAGTAAATATCCGCAAGCTAAACAGTTTGGATTAGTGCTGGATCGCGAAAATTTAGATACCAAGATCGATAGGCGAGTTGAAAACATGTGGGAGAAAGGATTTGTTCGAGAGGTTATGCAACTTATGACCAAAGGGTTGGAGCAAGCCACCACCGCCAAGATGGCTCTTGGTTATAGCCAGATAATGAATTATTTAAAAGGTGAATGTGATGAAGCATTTGCAAAAGAGGAGACCAAACGAGTCACTCGGGCATATGCCAGACGGCAAGAGACATGGTTCTCTCGCGATGCAC
>JBEAVA010000140.1:0-2816 GCA_041161165.1 Actinomycetota bacterium | reverse complement strand
TGCCACTGACAAGTGAATTCCTTGTAGGCGTAACTTAGGTGCCAGCACCTCTTATAGGCGAGAAATCATGCGGGGTGATGGGGATAAAGCTGTGGGTAAGTGGGTGGATAAGCGTGTTTTCCTGTGTACAAAGCGGTGGATGAATTGTGGGTAAGTGGGTAGTGCTAACCCCTACTCTGAAAAAGCGCAGGTCAGAGGCGCATCTTTTTGCAGTGCATTGTGCATAAAAGTATTTTTGTAAATCTTAAATCGTGAGACAAAGGTCATTATTGCTATGGGATGGGAATTCCAAAACTAGAACAGCAGGGGGATTCACTTTCATTGCCGTACGCGAAGATAAAAACTTCAAAGTTCTTGCCCGACTGGCCCGATGGCACATTCACTTCAATTTTCACCTTACCTGTTGAATCCTTTGGCGTAAGTGACTGAGCCTTTTCAATTCCTAATTGCTTAATCCAAACAAAACCACCTAACGCTTTTAAGTCAACTGAAAGCTCGACAGTAATTTTCTGACTAGTCACAGAATGAGTTAAATACGTGGGTTGAGGTAAATCCTTTTTAATTCCACCATCCTGAGCCGGTTGGGATTCTGATGGTTTAGGAGTTGGCTTTGAACAAGGTGTTGATGGCTTAGACAGTACTTTCCCATCCACATTCTCTACACGCACGACATCGCCAAAACTTCCTGTTTCAATAACTGTGACTTTTATTCCATTCGTTATTACAAACTCACCAATTTTAAGTGGACTATCAGCTTCATTGGTTCGATCTTTACTTCGAGCAGGTGGCACAATTCGAAACGCTGAGTAGGGCCAGTCAATTTTCGTATCAATTGTGTGGACCATTACTCCTTCTGATTCTTTTCCTAATCGGTTATCAATGCCCATTCGCCGACGAGATTCAATTGCAATTCCTGTGGTGCATGAAAGTGGTACGACAACACTTTTCAATCCTTTGGTTTGCATTGCAACAGGTCTTATCCAATGAGTAGATGATTGCGTTTGGTTTACACAATGAACTTGGTTGTCATAAATAATGCCAAGCAAAAAACGATGCCAGGCAAGTAATTCCGGGGCAACGCTGCTTGCCATTACATCAAATATCCCCATCCCATCTGAGCTTTGATTAGCAACATCTGCAACATTACGAATATCAGTCAAGCCAAGGGAGTGGCCAAATTCATGGACATAAGACCAGCCATCAATGACCTGACCACCTCTTCCCAAAATGTTCCAAATTCTTCCTTCGTTAGTTAGAAAATCTTCACCTTGGGCTATGTATTCCTGCCCTGGTGTTAAACCCCAAACCATAAAAGTTCCCATTTGAGATGGCAAGGTGTTTGGTGGTGTAATCATGATGACAGCATCAACACCAGTAAAATCAATAAACGGGTCAGTCGTCTTGAACACTTGGGTTAAATACTTGGCATACTTTTTCGGATCCCAGGTTTTTTGAAAGAAGTTTCCGCCAACGTCATAATCCTCAATGTTCTTGGCCATACGAATATATTTGCCTGGGTATTGCCAATTAAATTTGAAGGGTTTTGAAGAAGCTTTGCCATAGAAATCATCCATGAATTTCTGGATCTCGGCAAAATCATTTGCTGGGGTATTGCTTGCTTGAACATTCGGGAAATCAACCGGCATAATCTGAATTTTCGGATTATCTGTTAAGACAACTCTTTCTTTAGCCATACCAAATCCTGTGGCAATGCCGCCTTGTCTGTCCGCTACACCTTCAACAAGTTTGCATTGTGCCAAATCCGAAAAATCTGAGTCTTTGGAAAGCTCAGTCTTTGGTGTTTCTTTCGATTCCGCGGCTGGTAGAAATGTAAATGCAGCATCTCGAATTGATGTTCGGTCAGGTACAGATATGGCTGAGCTGTCTATGGATGGAGAGGTTGTTGGTGTTGGAGAAGGCGAAACCGTAGGGGTAGCTTTAGGAATGAGTACACCTTTGTTCCAAACAAGTTTCTTGCCACTTTTAATGCAGGTGTACTTTTTTCCAAAATAATTAGAGGTGGATCCAGCTTTAGAACATGCTGCTCCGGCCTTTGGAGCAGCCAAAGCCGTGGCTGGGATAAGCAATGCCATTGCCAGTGAGATAGCAACTAATCGCTTCTTCATGGCAGAAGTCTGTTGCCAAAAAGGAATAAATACAACGATTTAGGCTTTTATACGCTCATTTGTTGGATCAAAGAGTGGCTCCGCACAAATTACTCCCGTGCGCCAATTACCAAAGAACTCAACGTCCACACTTGTGCCAACGCCTGTGTGCTCTATTGGTAGGTAGGCATAGGCAATCGCTTTTTTGATTGTGTAACCCTGGCCACCAGATTTAATACGGCCAACAATCTTTGACCCAATTCGAATGGGTTCTGATCCAAATGGCACACATGTGATGTCATCAAAAGTAATTGCAACTAATTTACGTGAAAGATTACTTTGCGCAGCAATAGCTGCTTCCTTGCCATGGAACTTCTCTTTCTTAAGTGAGACAGCAAAGCCAAGACCTGCCTCATAAGGATTAGTTTCAGTATTAATTTCACCTGCCCACGCTCTGTAACCCTTTTCAAGTCGCAATGATTCAATGGCACGGTAGCCACAGGCTTTAATCCCATGTGCTTTACCTGCCGCCATAATCTTTTCCCACAGCGCTAAGCCATCTGCAACTGGAAGATAGAGCTCCCAACCGAGTTCGCCAACGTAGGTAAGTCTTGTGGCACGCACTTTAATATCACCCACAGTAATTTCTTTTGAGTTCATAAATGGAAAAGCTGCATGTGAGAGATCAGCATCGGTAAGTGATTGCAAGAT
>JBEAVA010000139.1:0-2819 GCA_041161165.1 Actinomycetota bacterium | reverse complement strand
TGATTGCATCTGTGAATGCACCAAACAAAGCAGTTGCTGCAAGCACTGCAGTTGCAATTGCAATTCCCTTAGTAATTGCCTTTGTAGTGTTTCCAACTGCATCAAGGGAGGTAAGGATCTTTGCGCCTTCACCCTTAACATCTCCACTCATTTCCGCAATTCCTTGTGCGTTATCTGAGATTGGACCAAAGGTATCCATTGCAACAATTACGCCAACAGTTGTTAGCAATCCTGTTCCGGCAAGAGATACTGCAAATAGTGAAAGAACAATTGAGCCGCCACCTAATAAGAAGGCACCAAACACAGCTGCTGCAATTAATAGTGCTGAGTAAACAGCTGATTCAAATCCAACTGAAATACCAGCAAGAATTACTGTCGCAGAACCTGTCTTAGATGAGGCTGCAACATCATTTACTGGGCGCTTGCCAACCTCGGTAAAGAATCCGGTCAGAATCTGAATTGCCGCTGCTAATCCGATACCAATTAATACTGCGCCAAAGGCTAGAACTCGAGGGTTAACATCATATGACTGAGCCTCTGAAGTCAATCCTGACATATTCATTAATGAACTTGGCAGGTAAGTAAAGGTTGCAAAACCAACTAACACAGCGCTGATAATCGCGCTGGTGAAAAATGATCGGTTGATTGCAGTCATTGCGGTCTTATCTGTCTTGCGCAATTTTGTTAAAAATATTCCAAGAACCGCAGTGATAATTCCAATTGCTGGGACTATTAATGGATAAATAAGTCCGGCATCACCAAAGCCTGCTTTTCCTAGAATCAAAGCTGCTACCAAAGTAACTGCATATGACTCAAATAGATCTGCTGCCATACCGGCACAGTCGCCAACATTGTCGCCTACGTTGTCAGCAATAGTTGCTGCATTTCGTGGGTCATCCTCTGGAATTCCTTTTTCAACTTTACCGACTAAGTCTGCGCCAACATCTGCAGCCTTTGTGAAAATTCCACCACCAACGCGCATGAACATCGCAAGCATCGCTGCACCAAAACCAAAACCTTCTAGTACTGCTGGTGCATTTTCTTTATAGATAATTACTACTAGTGATGCTCCAAGTAGGCCAAGTCCTACTGTGGTCATACCAACTACGCCACCGGTGCGAAAGGCAATCTGTACTGCGCGCTCTGCTGATTTCTTACGAGCTGCCTCTGCTACGCGCACATTTGCCCGAACAGCAAGCCACATACCGTTGTAACCTACTAATGCTGAGAATCCAGCGCCCACTAAGAAAAATATTGATCTACCAATTTTTATGTCAGTATCACCAGGAAGTGCGAACAGAAGCACGAATACAATTGCTACGAAAACTGAAAGAGTTTTGAATTGTCGCGCTAGATATGCGGCGGCACCTTCTTGAACAGCTGCTGCAATCTCTTGCATCTTTGCAGTTCCCTCATCTTGAGCTAAAACTTGTGCACGAAGGGCATAAGCAATGGCAAGTGCTGCCAGAGAGATTCCTAAAATCACATATACGTAACTGAGATTACTTCCGCTTACTTGGACAAGATTCAATGAACTCTCCTTGGATAGGGCTCAACGATGAGCACTTGACTTACGACGGGCGAGTTTACGCATACCTGATGCCCTTTTTACAAATAAAGAGGTATGCCGTGGATAAATCACGCTTATTTTCCCCATCTTGGGCAGATACCCTGACCCCCAAGATGAATTTATTTGATGCCCACTCAATTGTGACCGATCTTGGTGTGATCGGAATTTTGGCAATCTTATTTGCTGAAACCGGATTACTAATCGGGTTGGCCTTTCCTGGTGATTCACTTTTATTTATTGCCGGCATTGCCGCTTCTGGTACTGGAGCGGCATTACTAAATGGAAATCAATTGCCTGCATTAGAACTTTTCATAGGCGCACCAATTGCTGCCATTACTGGTTCATTTGTTGGCAGATGGTTTGGTGCAAAATATGGAAGAAAATTATTTGATCGCCCTGACGGAAGATTTTTTACCCAAGCCCGAGTTGTGCAAACTGAAAAATGGTTAAATAAATATGGCGTTGGTAAAGCTTTATTATTGGCAAGATTTATTCCATTTGTTAGAACATTAATTAATCCGATGGTTGGAATTATAAATGTTCCAAATCGCGTCTTTATATTTTGGAATGTACTTGGAGCAATTATTTGGACTGATGGAATTTTACTTCTTGGCTATTTATTTGGTGAAAGGATCGAAGGATCAGTTGATGCATTTTTATTACCAGTAATTGGTCTGATTATTTTATTAAGTTTACTTCCAATATTTTTTGAGATTTATCGGGAAAGAAAAAGAAGAAAGTTATAAACCCAAATCACTTAATTGGTAAGCGGCTCGATAATCAAAGCCAGCTTCAATAACTTTGGGTGCAGCTCCTCTTTCAACAATGACGGCAACGGCAACCACAATTGCGCCAGCTTCCTTTAATGCCTCAACTGCCGTTAAAACTGAACCACCCGTAGTTGATGTGTCCTCAACCGCTAAGACTCTTCGCCCTTTAACATCTGGGCCTTCAATTCTTCGTTGCAAGCCATGTGCCTTCTCGGCTTTTCTAACTACAAAAGAATCTAGTTTTCTGCCATTTTTTGCAGCCACATGCATCATCGCTGTTGCAACAGGATCTGCTCCTAGTGTTAATCCGCCAACAGCATCAAAATCTAAATCTTTAGTTAAATCAAGCATTACCTGACCAACAAGTGGGGCAGCAACTGCATCTAAGGTAACTCTTCTTAAATCAACATAGTAATCCGCCTCTTTTCCAGAGGACAATATGACTTTTCCATGCACAACTGCTTTATTTAGAATTTCAG
>JBEAVA010000138.1:0-3157 GCA_041161165.1 Actinomycetota bacterium | reverse complement strand
ATTTTGGATAAAACCGGGCGTGTAGCTGCACGTATTTCTGGAGTAGTCACCGTTGCCTCCCTATCGAAATTGATTGAGAAGGTGTCGGCCGAATGAGAGATTTCTTTGTAGAACAGATATTTTCGGGCTTTCTGGTCACTGCTTTTCCATTCGCCTTTATCGCAGGTGTTATCTCCTTTCTTTCACCATGTGTTCTACCTCTTGTTCCGGGATACCTTTCATTTGCTGCTGGTTTTTCAGTAAGTCGTGGAAAGGTATTGCTGGGATCTTTACTATTTGTTCTTGGCTTTAGCTTGGTATTTATTTCATATGGTGCATTGTTTGGCGGTTTAGGAAATCAACTTTCGGCCAATGAGGAAATAATCTCTCGAATTCTTGGTGTGTTAACAATTTTTCTAGGTTTTATTTTCTACGGTCGCTTTCCTTTCTCTCCAACAATCCGCCCAAAGATGCGCACAACTGGGGGATTACTAGGAGCGCCGATGCTAGGTGTTCTCTTTGGAATTGGTTGGACGCCTTGTATTGGTCCAGCACTTGCCGCTGTCCAAACTCTGGCCTTTCAAGAGTCCAGCGCACTCCGTGGTGCGGTTCTCTCATTTGGTTACTGCCTAGGCCTTGGTTTGCCCTTCATCCTTTCAGGGTTGTCATTGGATAAATCGGCAAAGCTTCGTTCCTTTATTTATCGACGCGGAGACATTGTTTCTAAAGTCGGTGGAGTTTTTCTAATTACTATCGGTCTATTGCAAGTGTTGGGTTTCTGGAGTCAGATCATGAACTCACTTCGAACATTAATCTCTGACTTTATTCCGGTGATCTAATGAGCCAACAAACTCAAATCCCTGAACTCGATAGCGTTGGCTTACTTCGCTACGCCTGGAGACAGTTAACAAGTATGCGAACAGCGTTGATTTTGCTGCTCATGGTTGGTGTTGCAGCTATTCCGGGTTCTTTATTTCCGCAGCGGACTCAAAACCCGCTTCAAGTGGGCCAATACTTCAAGGATTCGCCAGATGTAGCCAGGTGGATGGATCGCTTCTACTTATTTGATGTTTACGGTTCACCCTGGTTTAGCGCGATTTACATTCTGCTCTTTATCTCCTTAATCGGCTGTGTCTTTCCTCGTACCTTTGAACATTTCAAAGCCGCTCGCGCGTTACCTCCTACGACACCAAAAAATCTCTCACGTTTAGAGCATCACCAGTCCTGGAGCCCGCAAGGCAATGAGTTAGAGCTTGCTCGCAAGTGGTTTAAAGCAAAGCACTTTAGAGTTCTAGAAGTTGATGGTTCAATCTCAGCTGAAAAGGGTTTTACACGTGAAACCGGAAACCTCTTTTTCCATCTAGCTTTAATTTTAATTTTGCTAGGAATCAGTTTCAGCTCTTTGTTTGGTATGCGTGGTGAAGCGATCGTCAATGTTGGTGAGAGATTTGTTAATACGCCCACAAGTTATGACACTCTTAATTATGGAAAGCTCTACAAAGATTCAAATATTCCTGCATTTATGTTGACGGTAGATAAGTTTGTTGCGCAGTACAATCTTGAAACAAGCGCTCCTGAAGATTACACATTGGATGTTTCTTTACTTCGTGATGGTTCAACCACAATTGAGAAGAAGAGAATCAAAGTTAATAGTCCAATGACTATCGGAACTACGCGTGTGTATTTGCAAGCTAATGGATATGCACCAGTTGTGACGGTTCGAGATTCAAAGGGCGATGTTGCATTCCAAGGGCCAGTGACATTTCTTCCACAAGATGCAAATCTTCGATCAATCGGCGCGATCAAAGTTCCAGATGCTGATCCACAAATTGGCTTCTTGGGATCCTTTCTTCCCACATATGTCCGTGATGGTGCAAATGGTGGAGCTAGCGCTTTTCCTAAAGCCCTTAACCCACGATTACTGCTTTCTGTATGGAGCGGTGATTTAGGTCTCGACTCAGGAATTCCTCAATCTGTTTATCGAATAGATACAACAGATATGAAGCAGATCGGTTTAAAGGGGTTAAAGCCTGGTGAAAGCTATGTTTATGAGGGCGGATCTATAACTTTTGAAGGTTATGTTCAGTGGGTAAACCTGAACTTCGTTGCAGATCCCGGAAAGCATCTTGCATTACTTGGAGGTATTGTTGCGATCCTTGGATTGCTCGCTTCATTGTTTACACGCAGACGTCGTATATGGATACGTGTTGGCGATGAGGTCGAGGTTGCAGCGTTAGCCAAGAATGCAGCTCCAGGGCTCGAGCTTGAAATTCAAGGTTTTGTAAAGATGTTAAAGGGAGAGAAATAGATGTCACGTTCATGGGCTTATGCATCAAATTACTTGGTGTACTCAGCGATGGCTGTCTATGCAATCTCTTTTCTCGCACATGCAATTGAAACCGCTTGGGCGGTAAAGGTTCCAACCGACAAGAGTTCAACGTTGGATTACAAGCGCACTGAAAAGGTTGCTCGAATTGCAACAGCGATGATGATTCTGGGATTCGTACTTCTGTTTGCCGGCGTAATTGCACGTGGTATCTCTGCAGGAAGAGTTCCTTGGGGAAATATGTATGAATTCTCCATTACCGGAGCTTTAGCATTTTCAGGGGCATATTTACTAGCGCTTCGTAAATTTGATCTTCGATGGCTGGGACTTCTAGTTTCAGTCTCTGTCTTATTAACAATTGGTACCGCAGTCACAGTTCTATATGTTCCAAGTGCTCCACTTGTTCCTGCATCCGAATGGCTTGTCATTCACGTATCAACAGCGATCATTTCTGGCGGAGTTTTCTTACTTTCAAATGTTATTGCCGCTGCTTACTTGTACTTAGATCGCATGGAGAGCAAGGGTGAACGAACACAGTGGGCAAAGCGTTTGCCAGATTTAGAGTCACTTGATCAATTGTCATATCGACTCGTTGCATTTGTATTTCCATTGTGGACATTTTCAGTTATCGCAGGTGCGATTTGGGCCGAAAGCGCCTGGGGTCGTTACTGGGGTTGGGATCCAAAAGAAACCTGGGCCTTCATTACCTGGGTTGCGTATGCGGCGTATCTTCACGCCCGCGTAACTATTGGGTGGCGTGGTCGTCGAGCAGCATGGTTATGCCTCTTCGCTGGCTCAACATTTTTGTTTAACTATATTTATGTAAATATCTGGGGAACTGGAAAGCACACC
>JBEAVA010000137.1:0-2823 GCA_041161165.1 Actinomycetota bacterium | reverse complement strand
ATAAGCACGCAGTAGCGCAATATTTGAAAGAATTGGAAATAATGAAATTGCTTGTCTTGCTAACTGCCGTAGAACTGCCACATCTAAATCAGATTTAAATCCAACACGTTCGCGGGAGGCGCCAATTAAAATTGTGCCACTTTCAGTTCCCTCCACCACTGCGGATGATTGCAGGTCAGCATCGCTGCTGGCCACATTTGCCACGTAATCAGCATCATAAACTTTGTGATGAATTATTTTTGGCGCTGGGGCAGTAACCAAAATAAATCCACGTCTGGGCATAATTGGTAGATAGGAACCGGCCATCTTTGCAATCTCGCCAGCCCAAGTTCCAGTGGCATTAATAACGATAGGACAAGCGTATTTATTTTTCTCAGTGGATAAGCCAACAATTTTTCCAGATTTAACATTAATTGATTTAACATTTTCTCCTTGGATGAATGCTCCGCCCCGTTTTTTAACTGCACGCATAATTTGCGCAGCAGCTAACATCGGTTGGCACTGAGCATCCTGCGGATAAAGAACGGCATACTCAACACTGTTTGAGATATGTGGCTCAATAGCTTTAACGCCTTTGGCATCTAACTCCACAACCTGGATGCCATTCTGGGCTTGCAGTGCTGATAATTTCTTTAAATCGGCAATTCCTTTTTCACTTCGCGAAACAACTACGCCACCTTTGTCCTCTAATTCAAAACCACCACCAATATCGGTGTTTATTTCAAACCAAGCATCTCGAGATCTAAGGGCTAGTGTTAATTCAGCACTTGGTTCTTTATCGGAAACCAAAATATTTCCCTCACCAGCTCCAGTTGTGCCACTAGCAACCGGGCCACGATCTAGAACTAAAACCCTTAATCCTGCATTTACTAATGAAAGTGCAGTACAAGCACCAACTAACCCGGCGCCAATCACAATTGCATCTGGGTTTTTCATGTGGCAAATCTACTGTCAGTGGCACCTGTTTAACTATTAGTAGTGGGTAACCTCACCAGAAAAGGGCAGGTATGTACAAGATAAACCTAATTGCCATTCCCTTTGTACTTCTACTGGCATGGGCAAAGGGACGGGGTCTATTCAGCTGGGCAATGATGGCCTACCTATTTGGGTTTTGGTCATTTGTGCCATTGTTTATGGTCAGAGTTAAGCCAATACAGATTTATGAGATTCCTAAGCCAATTAAGCATTTTGTTGCCACACATGTATTCAGAAGAGATTTAAAAGCCGTTATGTATCCGAACGATCTACAAAAATAGCTTTAGCTTTTCCACAAATTTATTAAATTAAAAGTTTAAATCGCCAAAATAATATTTGATATGCCCATGATTGATTTAAACATCACTAATGAACAAAAACGCGGCTTGGCAGTTATCTTTGCCTTAAGCATCGGAATTGCTGGGTTTTACTTTCTAAACTCAAGACCACTTGGTCAAATGCCAGTAATTAGTGATGTGCCACCAATCATTGCCCAGCCAGAGCCAGCTAAGTTGATTATTAATGTTGCTGGCAAGGTTGCAAACCCTGGGGTTTATCAACTACCAAGTGGATCCCGGGTAATTGATGCAATTGAGGCAGCCGGAAATCAATTAAAGGGCGTCGATATTAGCGACATCAACTTGGCCAGAGTTTTAGTTGATGGTGAGCAAATTTTGGTTGGTGCAAACAAGTACTCCGGTGGAAAGGTAGTAGCCAAGAAAGTTTCACCAGATAATCCACTTGATGTAAATCGAGCCACCTTGGCTCAGCTAGATACATTACCAGGAATTGGGCCAGTAACTGCGCAACGAATAATTGATTACCGAATCAAGGTTGGCCGAATTAATTCACTAGATGAGTTAAAGAAAATATCAGGGTTAGGTGGTTTGAAATTCGAAGAGATCAAACCGTTGCTGCGCGTTTTATAGATTACCGCCTACTTTTAATTAGTTGCAGCCTTTGGTCAAGTGCAGCAATTACTTGCTTTTGGCCAGAATTAAAAATGCTACTACTACTTTCAATATTAGCGCCCGCAGTTATTTATCGGCGCACCTCCTTTCTTATTCTGGCAGTAACCGCAATAGTTGGTCTGTCCCTAGTTTCTTTTCGACAAGCTGCTTTGAATAACCAATTTCTACAAAGCAAAATTGGCACAGTCGTAAGGCTAGAAGGTGTTGTCACAACTGATCCAGTGCTAAAAGAAGGATTGGTTATTGGTTCTTATCGAAAGCCTGATCAATTAAGTGCATTATTTAAACTTATTGCTATCGATGGCAAAAGAACGCAATTGCCGCTTCGAATACGTTTTAACCCTACAAGTGATGTTGAGATAGATCAAAATCTAATTGTGAATGCTCGGTTGGTTAAATCCAAAGAGCGCAAAGTTGCTGCCCTTGCTATAGCCAATGGTGAAATTATTAAGATTGGAGAACCGCGAAATCTATTTAGAATCACCTCAAAGATCAGAGATGATTTTCGAACACTTGCAAGTGATAGCAAAGCCGGGGCATTAATTCCAGGCCTGGTTTTGGGGGATACCTCATTACAAACTCAATCCTTTATTGAGCAAATGCGCAGAGTTGGACTCTCGCACCTTACTGCCGTTAGCGGAGCTAATTTTGCAATGGTTGCGACATTCTTGTTTTGGCTGCTTCAGTTTTTGCTCAAGAAATTGCGAAATCGGCTTTGGGTGGTTGGGACCATACTTTTTCTATTTATTTTTTTAGTTCGCCCAACTCCATCTGTATTAAGGGCAGCGGTAATGAGCGCAGTAGTAATCCTGGCTAAGTACTTTGGTGAACGTTCCTTTGGGGTTCCATCATTGGCTGCTGCAGTCCTGGTTTTGCT
>JBEAVA010000136.1:0-2831 GCA_041161165.1 Actinomycetota bacterium | reverse complement strand
GATCAAACTCGAGGTTGGTTCTACACATTAATGACAATTGGCACTTTGGTATTTGATAAATCATCCTATAAAACTGTTCTTTGTTTAGGACATATCTTGGATAAAGATGGCCGAAAAATGAGTAAACATCTTGGAAATGTGCTTGAACCAATGCCATTAATGAATCAGCATGGTGCAGATGCTGTTCGTTGGTACATGTTGGCGGCAGGTTCGCCTTGGAGTGCTCGACGGGTTGGCCATGATGCAATCTCTGATGTTGTGCGTAAAACCCTGCTTACCTACTGGAACACAATCTCCTTTTTTACACTTTATGCAAATGCTGCAGAATTTGAAGTCTCAAAGGTTTCAACTGATTTAACTTTGATGGATAAATGGATTCTTTCTGAACTTAATAAATTAATTCTTGGTGTCGATCAAGCACTTGAAAATTTTGATTCACAAGAGGCAGGTCAACTTCTGGCGGCCTTTATCGATGATCTATCCAACTGGTATGTGCGCAGATCTCGCCGCCGCTTTTGGGATGGTGATGAGGTTGCCCTTAACACACTTTATTTTTGCTTAAAGAATCTCACCCTCCTACTAGCTCCCATGGTGCCATTTATCGCCGAACATGTTTGGCAATCCTTAATTAAGGTTGCGCAATCAGACCAGGTTGAATCTGTGCATTTAGCAGATTTTCCAGTTGCTGATAAAAAACTAGTTGATGAAAATCTTTCAACCTCCGTAGCACTTTCAAGGCGCTTGGTTGAGTTAGGAAGATCTGCCAGAGCTGAATCTGGTGTAAAAATTCGTCAACCACTTTCAAGAGCGCTCGTTTCAGCTCCAGGCTGGGCGAAGATATCTGAGGAGATTAAAACTCATATCGCCGAAGAGTTGAACATCCTAAAACTAGATGGCATCCATGTAGCAGAGGCAGATTTAGTTGATGTATCAGTCAAGGCTAATTTTAGAACTCTTGGCACAAAGTTCGGTGCTGATGTTCAAATAATTGCTAAAGCCATCACCTCGGCTAATCACACAGAGATGGTTAAACATTTGCGCGAGAATAAGTCCTTTGAATTATCAGTTAACCTAACAAATGGTTCAAAATCTGCCGAAATTGATATTGATGATTTAGTTGTTACTGAAACGCCTCGAACTGGTTGGTCGGTGGCATCTCATGCCGGTGAAAGCTTGGCTTTAGATTTGGCTTTAACCCCTGCGCTAATTCAATCAGGGCTAGTACGTGAAGTTATTAGAGCGATCCAAGAAGAGCGCAAAAAAATTGGCTTAGATGTCAGTGATCGCATCACAGTTAGTTGGAACGCGCCTGACCAGGTTGCAGCCGCTATCAAATCAGCTGTTGCTGAAATTAGCGCTGAGGTTTTGGCAACCTCTTTAGTGCAAGACAAAGATCAAAGTAGTGGTGAAAATGAGTTAGGACTTTGGTTAAATCTAGTAAAAAATTAAAGAATTATCACTAATCGCATTAACAACTGCACAACGAAGAATACAACGATAAAAGAGAGATCAAGTGAGATACCACCTAGCCGAAGCGGCGGGACAAATTGTCTAACAAAACTAAGTGGTCGATCTGTAACTGAGTAAATTAATTCTGCAATACCAAGAAATATGCCGCGAGGGCGAAAGTTTGGTGAAAAAATTCGAATGTAATCTAGAATTAATCGACCAATTAGTGCTATGAGGAATAAATTGAGTAACCAGTAAACAAGACCAAAAATGGAACTCATCAGAAAAAAACTAAATCAGCTTTGGTTAAAGAAACTTGCTTGTGCTGCTGATGTTTTATCTTCAACACTTACTGAAACATTTGGTGGGGTAAGTAGAAATACCTTTGGTGTAACTCGTTCGATGCTGCCATGGTGACCGAAAACTAAACCGGATGCGAAATCAACTAAGCGCTTTCGCTCACTCTCTTCCATGTCACTTAAATTCATAATCACTGGCTTACCTTCACGGTAATGTTCACCGATCAAACGCGCTTCGCTATATGTGCGAGGAGTTAAAGAGATTATGTGATCCATAATTTTTGATGGATCAGCATGTGGCATTAACTCAACATTTGATTTTGCCACTGGCTTGCTACTTGCACGAACTAATCGCGGTGCTCGCTCAGTTATTTGGTTATTGCCGTGGTCTAACTCTTCCTCATCCATGAGTCCGAGGTATCCAGCAACCCGCTTAAATGCATTAGCCATAGCGTAAATCTATTTGATGGGGGCTCTAATACCGAGGATTGAACTGCCAATTCGTAGATGTGTCGCACCATAAGAAATAGCCATTTCATAATCTCCACTCATCCCAGAGGAGAGAAAAACTGCATCTTTAAATTCGGTTAAAAAGCCGGCTTGGATTTGTTGCAATCTTGCAAAAGCTGGCTCAATCTCTCGATCAACCGGTCCAACCGCCATTAATCCTAAAACCTTTATATTTGGAAGAGATGAAATCTGATTTGCTAGCTCAATCAACTTTGCTGGAGCCACTCCTCCCCTAGATTCAGGTGGTTCATCCAATGAAACCTGAATAAAAATCTGGTTCGCTTTTGCACTTGGTTGCTCGGAGATTATCTTGGCATATTTGAATTGATCGACAGAGTGAATAACCGAGGCCCAACTGCAAATTGATTTTAATTTATTGCTCTGAATTCCCCCTTGAAAATGCCAATTGATATCTTGCGGAAGTGCTTTGGCTTTAACACTTGCTTCCTGGTCTCTGTTCTCGCCAAACTCACGTAAACCTAAAGAGTAGAGAATCTCTAAATCTGAAATCGGAAAAGTTTTAGTTACAACAATTAAATTTATCTCATTTGGATTTCGGCCACTTTTTGAAGC
>JBEAVA010000041.1:0-11162 GCA_041161165.1 Actinomycetota bacterium | reverse complement strand
AAATACTAAAGCTTTACCTTTATGTGTTAATAATTTAGGAGATGCTGCAGATACTTTAATAATCGCACCATCTGGTGCAAGTGAGCCACGAACAACCACAATGCCGGCCCCTGCTGCCTGGAATGGTTTAGCAGCTGGTGTAATAACCTCTTTGTTCCAATTTTCAGCATCTGCAATATTTTCCTTTACCGTTTTACCCGTAACAGTTATGTGATCGGTATGAATTAGATTTGCAATCTCCTTCATCACTGTTGGCACGCCACCAGCATCGAAAAACTCCTCCATTAGAAATTTTCCACTTGGCATCATATTTGCAATTACCGGAACATCTTTTCCTAACTTATCAAAATCATCTAAGTTCAATGGCACGCCAACACGGCCAGCTATTGCAAGTAAGTGAACTACTGCGTTAGTTGAGCCACCGATAGCGGCTAAAATTTTGATCGCATTTTCAAATGCTTTTCGATTTAACACCTTTGATAGTTTTAAATCCTCCTCCACCATCTTCACAATTCGACGGCCAGAAAGATGAGCAAGAGTAAATTTGCGTGAATCAACTGCTGGAATAGCAGCAGCTCCTGGTAATTGCACACCGAGCGCTTCAGTAACACATGCTGCTGAGCATGACTCCATCGCCATAAACTCTTCAAAAGAAATCTTTCCACTTCTTACCTGCTCGCTATATTTCCAAACTAATGTGCCAGAGCCAACTGCTTCACCTTGGAATCGACCATTAAGCATTGGTCCGCCAGTAATCATTAATGTTGGTAGATCCACACTCGCAGCTCCCATCAATAATCCTGGTGGTGTCTTATCGCAATTACCAAGCAAGACCACACCATCTAATGGGTGGGAGCGAATTAACTCCTCAACCTCCATCGCCAACATGTTGCGATATAGCATGGTGGTTGGTCGCTGCAAAGATTCACTAAGTGACATTGCTGGGAACTCAAGTGGAAAACCACCCGCCTCCCAAACACCACGTTTAACAGCTTCAGCAACATCATTAAGTGAGCCATTACAAGGATTTAACTCTGACCAAGTATTTGCAATACCAATTACGGGACGGCCATCAAAAACATCTGGGGCATAACCTTGATTTCTAAGTCTTTCGCGGTGGATATAACCACCCTTATCTTTTAATCCAAACCAGTATTGGCTGCGGCGATCAAACTTCTCTTCGCTCACGCTCGCCCTTTCCTACTCTCAAATATTGAGAAAATTCCTATGTTAAGGTTTTCATATTCTAGTTGATTACCGCCAAAACTTCACCTTAATGGAAAAGTGAGAATAATGAGAATCACACGCTTAGGTCAGTTAAATAAAGAAAAGCCAGCAGTAGTTGTCTCAGATACTGAGGCGATCTTTGTTGATGATTTAATTAGTGATTTCAACCGTGTTGAGTTAGAAAATGGCGCAATCGCAAAATTAGCCCAATTGAATTTAAGCAGCAGACCAAAGGTAAAGATTGCTGATTACCGAATTGGTTCGCCAGTTGCTCGTCCAACTAAAGTAATTTGCGTTGGATTAAATTATGCAAAGCACGCAGTTGAATCAGGGATGACTCCGCCACCTGAGCCGGTAATTTTCATGAAAGCACCAGATACCGTAATAGGCCCAAATGATGATGTGGTAGTTCCACCAAATTCAACTAAGACAGATTATGAAGTTGAGCTTTGTGTTGTAATTGGTAAAAATGCACTTTATTTAAAATCTCCAGATGATGCAGCCGCCCACATTCTTGGCTACACAATCTCCCAAGATGTTTCAGAGCGACATTGGCAGGTTGAACGAAGTGGGCAATGGGTGAAGGGCAAATCATTCCCGACCTTTAATCCAATGGGTCCTTGGATTGTTACCGCTGATGAGTTAAAGCAAAAGAATTTAGATCCAAATAATTTAGCGCTTTCTTGCACTATTGATGGTGAGGTTAGACAAAACTCCAGAACTAATGATTTGATCTTTGGTATCAATCACTGCGTTTGGTATATCTCCCAATTCTTGGAGTTAAAGGCTGGGGATGTAATAAATACTGGAACACCAGAGGGTGTTGGTATGGGCTTTAAGCCAGAGAAGTACTTAAAAGGTGGGGAAAATATTGTGACAACTATTGAAGGTATTGGCACAATTAAAAATAAGGTTGTTAACTACAAGTAATTAGTTAATCGCCTTATTACTTCGCACGCCATTTACTACCCGCTCAATTGCATATGGATTGGCGTTTTGTAATTCAGGTGGTAATTGGTTATCTGGAAAGTTTTGATAAACCACTGGGCGAACAAAGCGGAATAGTGAATCTAAGCCAACCGAGGTTGTGTGAGAGGAAGAGGCAGGCCATTGGCCACCATGATTTTGCGCAGCGGTAACTGAAACTGAGGTTGGAAAACCATTCCAAATTACCCGGCCAGCTTTTTGAGTTAATTGTGAAACTAGCTCCGGCAACTTCTCATTATTGCCAGCATGAATTGCAGAGGCTAATTGACCACTCATCGCCTTTGCTACAGCTAGGTACTGATCAAAAGGGGCTCTAATAATTACTGAGGTGGGACCAAAGTGTTCCTCTAATAAATCATCATGATTTTTCACATCAGCCCAATCAACTACAAAAATACTTGGTGTTACGCCATAACCATCTGGATTATTTATTCCAGTTAAAACTTTTACGCCATTAGCTTTGCTAATTGATGTTATTGCTTCAATAAATCTTGTGGCAATTCCTTTATTTAATAATGGTCCAACTTTTTGCTCTGAAACATAACTTTGAACTTGGGCAATAAATTTATCTCCGGAAGCATCATTTGGCACAATAATAATTCCAGGTTTTGTGCAAAATTGGCCGGATCCAAGGAGGGCTGAGTCCATCGCAGCTTTTGCTAACTCTTCTGCTTTTTCAGCTAATGCGGATGGTGTGAAGAAAACTGGATTTAAAGAACCCATCTCAGCAAAAACTGGGATTGGAACGGGACGCTCTTGCGCTAATTTAATTAATAACTTCCCAACTAAACCAGAGCCAGTAAATCCGATTGCAGTTATCAATGGGTCCTTTGCTAACCAATGGGTTATCTCTGGGTTTACTCCCTGAACTAATGAAAAAATCTCTTTTGGTAATCCTTGCGCAGTAATTGCTTTAATAATTGCTTCATAAACTGCTTGGCAGGTATTTGGATGTGATGGATGAGCTTTAACAACAACTGGGCAACCAGCAGCCAATGCTGATGCGCTATCGCCACCTGCAACTGAAAATGCTAATGGAAAGTTTGATGCTGCAAATATCGAAACAACTCCCAATGGTTGTTGCGATTTACGAAGATCAGGACGAGCAACTGGTTGAAAATTTGGATCAGCTAAATCAATAATCGGTAGCAGGTGTCCACCAGTTTTAACTAGATCTGCAAAGGCGCGGATTTGTATAACAGTTCGCATTACCTCACCAGTAACTCTGGCCATTGGTAGTGCGGTTTCTAAATGAGATATTTGAGCTAAAGCTTCTTTTTCAGATTCAATTGAATCAGCAATCGCATGAAGCAGTGCAGCTCTTTGAGTTGGAGAGGTAGCGGCAAACTTTGCTTTTATTTTTTCAGCAGCTGCTATGGCGGCGGTAACCTCTTCAAAACTGTGCTCAATAATTGGATTTCCAACAGCTTGGCCGGTGGCTGGGTTGGTTGCGGTGAAAGTTTTGCTCATTTGATAACTATAACTAGAAAATGCAATTTTAAATATTCCGCGCTAGAAATTTCAATATCTAGGAGCGCTTCTAGTTCGCTCAACCTTTGGTTTTCTTAGATTTCGCTTGCTCCAACAAATGTTATGCCAATGGCGCCGACCTGATTGATCATGTTCTAGCCACGCCACTGTATGTGGTGTTGCCATTGGAATTACCTGATCACAACCTGGACATCGATATGGTTTATTTGAAGAAGAGCCGCTAATTTTTCTTACAACAAAGATTCCATCATCATGTTCTTCGATGGATTCATTTGATGTGGATAACTCCCGCTCATCATCATGAGTTATATCTCTCTTGCCTTTGCGCTTGGGCTTAGCTTATATCTCTCTTGCCTTTGCGCTTGGGCTTAGCTTTACGTGGACTCACAGGATTATTCTCCCGAATAAATTAAGTATTTATTACCAATTACGGCAGGATGTCGCCATGAGCGTTAATGCAGCAATACAGGTGCGTGGGCTGAGTAAAAAGTATGGCGCAAAAACTGCAGTTGATGGCATCGATCTAACTGTTGAACGTGGTGAGATATTCGCACTCCTTGGTCCCAATGGAGCTGGTAAAACAACAACAGTTGAGATTCTTGAGGGTTATCGCAAAGCAAGTAACGGGGATGTAAGTGTCTTAGGGTTTGACCCTGCAACTAAAGGTAATGCGGCTCAAAGATGGCGAAACCAAATCGGAATTGTTTTGCAATCAACTTCAGATGCGGCAGATTTATCTGTTTTTGAAACCATTTCACATTATGCGAATTATTATGAAAATCCGAGAGATGTTGAACAGGTAATTGATGAGGTTGGATTAAGAGAAAAGGTAAATGCAAAAGCTCGTGAGTTGTCCGGTGGTCAACGCCGTCGCCTTGATGTTGCGCTCGGCATCATCGGCTCTCCAGAACTTTTATTTCTAGATGAACCAACCACTGGATTTGATCCAGAGGCAAGAAGATCTTTCTGGGAATTAATTAGAGTATTAAAGGCAGAAGGTACAACTATTCTTTTGACCACACATTACTTAGATGAAGCACAAGCATTAGCTGATCGAGTTGGCGTAATAAATAACGGAAAAATTCTTGAGATCGCAACCCCGCAAACTCTTGGTGGTCGAAACCATGCGCCAGCAAAGGTAACTTGGCTTGAAAATGGAGTGACAAATCAGATCCACACCCAAGATCCAACAGCTGAGGTTTTAAAACTTAGTCAACGCTTTAACGGACAAATTCCAGAGCTAGAAGTGCTTAGACCTAACTTGGAAGAGATTTATTTAAAGATGATTGGTGAGCTTAGATGAACTCACTAGTTGAGACTATTCGTATCGGCTTACTTAGAAGTGGGCTAGAGTTAAAGCAATTCTTACGGCAACGAGAGTCTGTTGTCTTTACATTGTTTTTCCCAGTGATATTGCTATTTATTTTTGGCACAGTATTTAAAGACACAATCGCTCCTGACGTAACTTTTAGCCAATACTTTGTGGCTGGCATGATTGCGTCCGGTTTAGTAAATACCGGCTTTCAACAACTTGCGATCACAATTCCAATGGAGCGAGATGATGGAACCTTAAAGCGCTTACCTTCATAGGCAAAGCTTTGCTCGTAACCTTTTTAATGATTATCCAAACCGCCTTACTATTATTTTTTGGATCAGTTGTCTTTGATCTAAATCTGCCAACCCAAGCTAATCTTTGGTGGAACTTCACTTGGCTTGTTTTACTAGGTAGTGCATGCTCAACGATTCTGGGAATCGCATTTTCAATTGTGCCCAAAAGTGGTCGTGGTGCATCAGCGGTGGTCTCACCAATTGTGATTATCTTGCAGTTTTTTAGTGGTGTGTTTTTTGTCTTCACATCACTGCCATCTTGGATGCAGCAATTTGCTGCGCTATTTCCATTGAAATGGTTAACTCAAGGAATGCGCTCGGTTTTTTTGCCTGAAGATTTTGCAACACAAGAGGTTGCAGGTAGCTGGGAGATTGGTAAAACTGCCTTGGTTCTAACTATTTGGTTAATTTTAGGCCTACTCCTTGCCATCAAGAAATTTAAATGGAGCAGAGAGTGAAGAAAAGTCTACTAATTGCAGCAATTACTGCTTCATCTCTCCTACTTTCATCTTCATATGCAGCCTCACCAACTCCTAAGGCAAGTTCGAGTACAAAAGCAAGCCCTGCGGTTTCAAAGAGTGCAACAGCAAAACCAACAGCTTCATCGACAACAAAAAAGCCCACCAAAAAACCTGTAAGTAAAAAGAAAGTTAAGAAAACTGCTACGCCAATTCCGTCACCTTCACCAGTTTGGCCGCCGGTTCGCTTCACAGCTAATAAGGGAATTTATGCAAAGATTCCAACTAGTAAAGAATTGTTGGGTTTGATTTCAGCTAAGGCTGGGTTAGCAGAGATTGTTAAAAAGTGTGAATTAAATGCATGTGGAGCTGTAATTGTGGCAGCCGATTATCGTTGCGAATGGTGGGAGATTAAATCAACTGTTTATGGCGTTGATCCTAATGATGCGAGTAAGAAGGTGACTCTAGGAAAACTTAGGACGTTATATGGTCCACTTTCTGCAAAGACTTATGCAAATATAATTTTAGTAAGTGATGAACCACTTTATGGTCCATCTGTCTTAGATCCCAACTCTGGCCAAACAATTGCAGGCCCTGCTCGAAATGGAATTTCAGTTGGTGGGATCTCTGCGATTTGTCATAAATCTGGCACTGATGAAAAGTTTCCAGCAAATATCTACACACCAATTAGATAAGTTTTTAGGAGGTTTGTAATTGCTCGGCGGGATTAATAATGGGCTTTATCTGATATCTCTTTCTGGCTTTTTAATCGTAGGAGTAATGGCGCTAATTTTAAAATGGGCATTTTCCAACAATAAGTCGGTTGTTGAACGTGCTAAAAAAATTGGAGATGAGGACGAGTATGGATTGTTAAAAGTTGCTGCCTCGCCAAAAAATCATATTGAAGGTGAGATGCTGCGGCAGAAATTACTTTCAGTTGGGATAAAAGCCACTCTATCTCAGACTAAAACTGGACCAAAGATTTTAGTTTTTGAAAAAGATTTAAAGATTGCTAAAGCAACTTTAAATTCTTAGCGGTTTGCGCCTGGCACCCAAAGCTGATCGCCTTCATCTTTATTAACAAATCTTGCTAATACAAATAATAAATCTGATAGGCGATTTAAATACTTTGCTGTTATTGGGTTTACACCGCCACCGAAGGCATGGATTGCATGCCAGGTAGTGCGCTCTGCCCTTCTGGTTACAGTTCTTGCCACATGCATTAGCGCTGCAGCGGGTGTGCCAGAAGGAAGTACGAATGAACGAAGTGGCTGCAAACTTTCGTTGTAGTGATCAATCTGGTTTTCTAAATAATCAATTTGCGACTCTAAAACTCGAAGTGGTTCTGATGCTGGATTATCAACAACTGGTGTACAAAGATCTGCGCCAACATCAAATAAATCATTTTGAATTCGAATTAACAACTTCTTGATACCTTCATCTTTGATATCACCCATTGCCAACACAACACCGATTGATGAGTTTGCTTCATCAACGGTGGCGTATGCCTCAAGTCGTGGATCATTTTTTGAAGTCCGGCTCATATCTCCGAGTGAGGTTGTGCCATCATCGCCAGTTTTTGTGTAAATGCGGGTTAAGTTGACCATGACCTCACCCTACCCCAAGCAATTACAATGGGGAATTATGGAACGCTTACGGGTAGTTGGTGGTGCCAAATTAGTTGGCACAGTTCGCGTTTCTGGGGCAAAAAACTCAGCACTTAAATTAATGGCAGCGACTTTGCTAGCTCCAGGCCGTTCTAAAATTACAAATCTGCCGGCGATTGCCGATGTTGAATATATGGCTGAGTTGTTAACCAGACTAGGGTGCCAAGTCGATATTAAAAGAGTTAGCAATGAAGTACTAATTGATGTTCCACAAAAACTTGGTCATCGAGCTGATTACGACATGGTTAGAAAGATGCGGGCATCCATTAATGTGTTAGGGCCATTAATTGCTAGGGAGTTGGTAGCAGAGGTTGCACTACCCGGCGGAGATGCGATTGGTTCACGAGGATTAGATTTTCATATTAATGGATTGACTGAGATGGGTGCTGAGGTTACATCTGAACATGGTTTTATTATTGCTAGAGCACCGGCTGGTTTAAAAGGTGCGAATATAACACTTGAGTTTCCAAGTGTTGGCGCTACCGAAAATATTATGACCGCAGCCACCTTGGCAACTGGCACCACAGTTATTGATAATGCAGCTAGAGAGCCAGATGTAGTAGATCTTGGTGAATTCTTAATTTCGATGGGCGCAAAAATATCTGGCTTAGGTAGCCACACAATTACTATTGAAGGGGTAAGTAAATTAACTCCAACAACTCATGCAACCTTGGCGGATCGAATTGTCTCTGGCACTTGGGCATTTGCAGCAGCGATGACCCAAGGCGATATCACAATTGAAAATGGCAGAGCAGATCACTTAGAGTTGCCATTAGATAAATTAGTCGAGGCCGGCGCAGTTGTTACCACAACAAAAAATGGTTTTAGAGTAAAGATGGATAAGAGACCAATTGCAGTTGATGTTGCAACACTTCCCTACCCAGGCTTTCCAACCGATTTACAGCCAATGGTTATTACTTTAAATGCAATTGCAGAGGGAACATCCATAGTTACCGAAAATGTTTTTGAGGGAAGATTTATGTTTGTTAATGAGTTATTGCGACTAGGCGCCAAAATTCAAGTAGATGGCCACCATGCCGCAATTACTGGAATCAAGCAGCTTTCTGCTGCCCCGGTAGCTGCAACTGATATTCGCGCTGGCGCTGGCTTGGTGTTGGCCGCCTTAGTCAGTGATGGTGTGACTATTATTGAGGATGCTTTCCACATTGATCGTGGTTATCCAGACTTTCCCGCTCAACTCCAATCGTTAGGTGCAGATGTCAGTCGAACTTAATTTTCCAGATCGCAACTTAGCTCTTGAGTTAGTAAGAGTTACAGAAACCGCCGCCCTTGCAGCATCCACTTGGGTTGGACGCGGCGATAAAGATGCAGCTGATGGCGCAGCTGTTGCTGCCATGCGAAAGATGATTAATACCGTTGATATGTCAGGTGTAATTGTTATTGGTGAGGGAGAAAAAGATAATGCCCCGATGCTTCATAACGGTGAAGCGGTTGGTAATGGCAGTGGGCCTGCATGTGATGTTGCAGTTGATCCAATTGATGGCACCACATTAACCTCTAATGGATTAAATGGTGCAGTAAGTGTTATTGCATTAGCACCTCGTGGCACCATGTTTGATCCGAAGGGTGCTTTTTATATGAACAAAATTGTTACTGGAGCAGAGGGTGCATCAGTAATTGATATCACCGCACCAGCTGGTGAAAATGTTAGAAGAGTTGCAAAGGCTAAGGGTGTGGATGTTTCAGAAATTACAGTGATTGTCCTTGATCGCCCACGTCATGCGCAGCTGCTCAAAGATCTACGACAAGCAGGTGCTCGAATTCGATTAATTAGAGATGGTGATGTTGCTGCTGCAATTGAGACAGCAAGAATTGGAACTGGAATTGATATTTTGATGGGAATTGGTGGCACGCCTGAAGGTGTAATTACCGCCGCTGCAATGCGAGCTCTAGGTGGGGTAATTCAAGGACAGTTGATGCCGCAAAGTGAAAGTGAAAAACAATCTGCAAAAGCTGCCGGACATGATCTTTCTAAAATTTATTCAACCAATGACTTAGTTGCATCAGATGATGTTTTCTTCTCTGCCACTGGAATTACAGATGGTGAGTTGTTAAGAGGAGTTCGCCATAATGCTTTTGGCGCAGTTTCACACTCATTAGTTGTTAGAGGCAGATCTAAGACGGTAAGAATTATTGAAACTGAGCACAGATAAAAAACTAGTTTGTAACTACTTCTGCCTCACCCAAAATTGAAACTCGGTTATTTGAAACTGAAATAAAACCACCATTAATCACAAACTCATTTACTGAACCATCTGCAGCTTTAACTGAGACAGTTCCATCGGCAAGTACCCCAAGAAGTGGTGCATGTCCTGGCAGAACGCCAAGATCTCCTTCCAATGTGCGAGCAGAAACCATCTTTGCTTCTCCGCTCCACACCCGCTTCTCTGGGGTAACTACCTCAACTTTTAGCATTTGTTATGACTTCGCCAACTCTGCTGCTTTGCGCTCAACATCATCTAGACCGCCGCACATGAAGAATGCTTGCTCAGGTACATGGTCATACTTACCATCAGCGAGCGCTTCAAATGCTGCGATTGTTTCAGTTAGCGGAACAAATGAACCATCAAGACCGGTAAAGACCTTGGCCACGAAAGTATTTTGGGATAAGAATCTTTGAATACGACGAGCTCTTCCTACCAGGATTCGATCCTCTTCAGAAAGTTCATCAATACCCAAGATTGCAATGATGTCTTGCAAATCTTTGTAGCGCTGCAGAATTTGCTTGATTCGGTTTGCAACTCGGAAATGGTGCTCGCCAATATAGCGAGGATCCAAAATACGAGAGGTTGAATCAAGTGGATCTACCGCAGGATAAATACCAAGCTCAGAGATTGGACGAGACAACACAGTTGTTGCATCCAAGTGAGCGAAGGTTGTGTGTGGTGCTGGGTCGGTGATGTCATCTGCTGGAACATAAATTGCCTGCATCGAGGTAATTGAGTGACCACGAGTTGAGGTAATTCGCTCCTGCAACTGACCCATCTCATCGGCAAGTGTTGGTTGGTAACCAACGGCAGATGGCATACGACCAAGAAGTGTTGATACCTCAGAGCCTGCTTGGGTAAAGCGGAAGATGTTGTCGATGAACAACAACACATCCTGCTTCTGCACATCACGGAAGTACTCAGCCATGGTTAGTGCAGATAGTGCAACACGAAGACGGGTTCCAGGTGGCTCATCCATTTGTCCGAAGACCAATGCGGTTTTGTTAATAACTCCAGTTTCAGTCATTTCAAGGAATAAGTCATTACCCTCACGAGTACGCTCACCAACTCCTGCGAATACAGAAACACCACCAAAGTTTTCTGCTACGCGATAAATCATCTCTTGGATAAGCACAGTCTTACCAACACCTGCACCACCAAATAATCCGATCTTTCCACCCTTTACGTAAGGAGTAAGAAGATCAATAACTTTAATTCCAGTTTCAAACATCTCAGTCTTTGATTCAAGTTGATCAAATGCTGGAGCTGTTCGGTGGATTGGCCATCGCTCTTTGATATCTAGTGAAGAGGTTGGCACATCTAATGATTCACCCAAGGTGTTAAATACATGTCCCTTAGTTACATCTCCTACTGGAACTGAGATCGCACTTCCAGTATCGGTAACTGTTGAACCACGAACCATGCCGTCAGTTGGTTGCATAGAGATCGCGCGGACTAAGTTGTCACCAATGTGTTGGGCGACCTCAAGTGTTAAC
>JBEAVA010000135.1:0-2840 GCA_041161165.1 Actinomycetota bacterium | reverse complement strand
CACAATTGGCACATTTGGATTTAAAGCTTTAATTGTTTTAAGGGCTTCAACCATCTTCTTTTGATGGCCATGGGCGGTATCAACAACTAATACATCAGCGCCGGCTGCAAGTAATGCCTTTGCCTTACCTGCGACATCACCATTAATTCCAACCGCTGCTGCAACCTTTAACTTGCCGGCAGCATCGACTGCAGGTTGATACATAGTTGCTCTAAGTGCGCCAGTTCTTGTAATGATTCCAACTAATTTGCCTGACTTATCAATTACTGGAGCTAATCTTCGGCGCTTTTCATTTAAGAATTCAAAGGCTGCCTTAGGGCTGACATCATCATTTAATGTCACTAAATCTTTTGACATAATCTTATTTAATTGAGTAAAGCGATCAACATTTTCACAATCTGCTTCTGTAACAATCCCAATTGGTTTGTTATCTTCAACCACAATAAGGGCGCCATGAGCACGTTTTGTAATCAAATCAATCGCATCCGCCACAGTCTCATTTGGATTTAAAGTAACTGGGGTATCAAAGATAAGGTGGCGTGATTTAACCCAAGCAATAACATCTGCAACTATTTCAAGTGGAATATCTTGTGGAATAACTGCAATACCACCGCGTCTTGCAACAGTCTCAGCCATTCTTCTGCCGCTAATCGCGGTCATATTTGCAACTACTAATGGGATTGTGGTGCCGGTTTTGTCGATGGCGGTTAAATCAACATCCATTCGGCTAGCCAGCTCTGAAAAGGAGGGAACCATAAAGACATCGTCATAGGTCAGATCGTGGCTTGGGTTATTTATGAAACGCACGTGGGAAAACTATACTCGCATTTATATGTACTCAGAAAACCAGAACAATTACCTGCAAAGTGTGCGTAGATCAGAGGCAATTAGTGTTCACCTGGTCTGCCTGGGCAATATCTGTCGTTCACCTTTAGCTAATGCTCTGCTTGCCAATAAATGTGCTGATCTAACAAAACCTAAGGTGGCAGTTGATAGCTCAGGAACTGGGCCATGGCATGTTGGTGAGGATGCTTCTGCTTACTCAATTCAAGTTTGGCAAGAGGCAGGATATAAGTATCAACATAAAGCAAAACAATTTAAAGATACATTCTTTAAGCAGCATGACTTAATCCTGGCAATGGATTTAAGTAATAGAGCTGCATTATTAAAACTTGCAAAGAGTGAGGAGGATAAAAATAAGATTTTGATGTTTTTATCCTTTGACCCAGAAAAATCAGGGATAAATCCAGATGGTGAAGATGCTCACCAACTAAGTGTTCCTGACCCCTACGGAATGGAGTTGGCTGAGTATAAAAAGGTATTGGTTATGCTCGAGCGCGCAGCCGATGGCTTTAAGAGCTGGGTGAACTCTTAGCCAATTCCCATCCAGGCGGTGGGGGCAAACTGCTAAGGTAATCGGGTTGCCAACCTAGAAAGTAAGTGAAAGGTCAAAGTTGTCAGATAACTCAGAGAATGAAGATATTAACTCTGAAGAGATAATTACTGAAGAGATGCTTTGGGAGAGAATTCCAGAGGTCCAAGGTTTAGATCGAGCAAATACATATTATGAATTAAGTGCGCGAATTTATGCGCGTGGTCAATATGATGAAGCGCTAGCACTTGCTGAGACCGCCCGAGATATTTATGCAGATCTAGGCGCAGTTGCTCCAACTGAAGGTTTAGCTCAGGCGTATTCAGCAATTGGTTATAACTTAAACCAACTGAAAAGAATGAATGAAGCAGCAAACGCAATGAGTAAAGCAGTTGACCTACTTCGTGAGACAAAATCTCCTATGGCAATTGAACTTGCCTGCACATTAGGTGAGTGGTGGTTTAACTCAAAGGAGTATGAAAAGACTATTGAGTGCATGAATGAGTGCGTGCAGGAGCATTTAGTTGATGGAAATGACTCAGGAGCAGCTAATGATCTTCACTTAATTGGCTGTGCTTATCGGGAGTTAAAAAATTATGAAAAATCTCTTGAGGCTTTTAAAGAATCAAGAGCGCTATTTAAGAGATTGAAAGAGGTTATCAATGTGGCAAGGTGTGATCAAAAGATTGCCCATTGCTTAACTGAGTTAGGGGATGCCCAAGGGGCGTTGACTGCTGCCCAAAAATCTTTAGATGTTTTTGTAACCGCCCATGATCACAGGCGTGAGACTTACTCATCATTTGAGTTAGGCAAAGCCCAGATGGGACTTGCCCAATATGAAGAGGCGTTAATGACACTCGAAAATGTTTTAGAGAGTGTGACTGAGGCTGAGTTTAAAGATTTTGAATTTATTATTGATATTGAACGAAAAATTGCCGATACCTTACGAAAGCTTGGTCGGGAAAATGAGGCTGATGAAATAGTTCGCCGGCTAGATGCTGTTACTGAGGTTATAGAGGAAGCTTAATTTTTTGGGTGATTTATAGGGTTTAGGTGTTGCATCGCCCAGGCATACATTGCAATTGCACCAGCAGCGGATGCATTCATTGATCTAGTTGAACCATATTGAGAGATAGCAAGAACTACAGAACAAACCGCCACCCCTTCATCACTCATGCCAGCACCCTCTTGACCAAATAGCATCACACATTTTTTTGGCAGGTCCGCACTCTCTAGTGATTTAGAAATAGGAAGATTATCTATTCCAATAATTGGTAATTTATTTTCATCACACCAGGCTTTAAACTCCGCCACCGTTGCATGATGATGCACTGTTAAGTAGCGATCAGTCACCATCGCACCCCGCCGGTTCCAATCACGCTTTCCAACAATATGAACAGCTGAAACATTAAAAGCATTTGCAGTTCTTACAATTGAACCAATATTTAAATCATGTTGCCAATTTTCA
>JBEAVA010000134.1:0-2844 GCA_041161165.1 Actinomycetota bacterium | reverse complement strand
CTCTGATTGTGGAATCGCTTGTGCGATGGTGCCACGGGCAGATTGCGCTACATAGGAGAGCACCATTACTGAAACTCTTGCTAAATTATTTCTTGCCTCTTCATCTGAAATATCAAGAAGTGGCTTTAATCCCCAAGCCGGAGTTAACATCGCAATTGCAGATTGCACATCCACTCGAACATCACCGGTGTGAACTGGAATTAAAAATGGTTCAGCAGGTGGTAGTCCTGGATTAAATTCATCATCTACTAACAAACCCCAAACATTTCCAAAGGTAACTCGACCAACTAAATCTTCAATATCAACGCCGCGATATCTAAGCGCGCTGCCCTCTTTATCGGGCTCGGCAATCTTGGACTCAAATGCGATTACACCTTCTAGGCCGGGCTTGAAGTCATCGCTCACTTTGAGTGCTCCTTTTGATATGTGGTTATGAACCTATTCTGCTACTTCGGCGCTAATGCACCAAACCCGATCTAAAGTGAGGTTGGATACAGCCATGACCAATCGTGAAGATATCGCGGCAATGCGCCGGCAATATGGTGAGGTCGGTTTAGTAGAAGCTGATCTGCCAGCAAATCCACTGACCTTATTTGATACCTGGCTTAAAGATGCGGTGAGCAATGAGATTGTGGTGGAGGCAAATGCAATGGTGCTTTCAACTACAGTAGATGATCAACCTACCAGTCGCACCGTTTTACTAAAAGATTTAACTGATACTGGATTTACTTTTTTTTCAAATTATGAATCTAGAAAAGCTGTGCAGATTGCAAAAAACAATCAAGTCAGCTTACTTTTTCCTTGGTATCCACTTGAGCGACAGGTAATTGTGATTGGCAGCGCCGCTAAGATTTCAAAGGAAGAGTCAGAAAAATACTTTGCAACTAGGCCACGAGGTTCTCAGATTGGTGCCTGGGCAAGTGCGCAATCAAGTGAGTTATCCTCTAGAGCAGAGTTAGAAAAAAACTTTTCGCAATTTGAGAAAAAGTGGCCAGAGGGAGAGAAGATCCCCAAGCCAGATCATTGGGGTGGGTACTTAGTAATACCAAAATCTATTGAGTTTTGGCAGGGAAGGTATTCAAGGCTGCATGATCGCATCCGATATGTGAGGGATGATAATAATAATTGGCAGATTAAACGGCTTAACCCCTAATATCTACCAATGAGTGAAATTAAGATCCCGGAAAATTTAAAACCATCTGATGGCAGATTTGGTTGCGGACCATCAAAAATTTTGCCAGCATCCATTGCAAACTTAGCTAGTAATTATGGAAAAGTTTTAGGAACTAGCCATCGCCAAAAACCGGTTAAAGAGGTAGTTGGTGCGGTAAGAAGTGGACTTAAATCTTTATTTTCACTCCCCGATGGTTATGAAGTAATTATTGGCAATGGTGGGTCAACTGCATTTTGGGATATTGCTACCTTTGGTTTAATTGAAAATAAGTCACAGCACCTAGTCTTTGGTGAGTTCTCATCTAAGTTTGCCGCAGCTGCCAAAGAGGCGCCAATGATTGGCGATCCTGAGGTAATAAAGACTGAGCCAGGCTCACATCCGCTGCCAAAGGTTTCAGCAGATATTGATACTTATGCATTAACTCATAATGAAACAAGTACTGGAGTAATGATGCCAATCATTCGCCCAGCTGGATCTGCTGGCAGTTTGGTGTTAGTTGATGCCACAAGTGCTGCTGGCGGCCTTGATTTAGATATCTCACAATCTGATTGCTACTACTTTGCACCGCAAAAATCATTTGCCTCCGATGGTGGCTTGTGGATTGCGATTATGAGCCCGGCGGCAATTGCTCGGGTTGAAAAAATTAAGGCAAGTGGAAGATGGGTGCCAGCATTTTTTGATCTTTCAATTGCAATTGAAAACTCTCGTCTTGATCAAACCTACAACACTCCAGCACTTGCCACCATAATTTTATTAGCAGAGCAAATTAATTGGATGAATTCAAATGGTGGCTTAAAGTTTGCATCCGGCCGTAGTGAGGATTCATCAAATCGTTTGTACTCATGGGCTGAGAAGACTAGATACACCACACCATTTGTGACCGACAAAGCGATGCGTTCAAAGGTTGTTGGCACAATCAATTTTGATGAAAGTATCGACGCACTTGAGATTGCAAAGGTGTTGCGTGCTAATGGCATAGTTGACACAGATCCATATCGTAAATTGGGCAAGAACCAACTTCGAATTGGAATGTTCCCAGCAGTTGAGCCAGCAGATATTGATGCGCTCACCAGCTCTATTGAGTATGTGGTGGAGCGATTAGCTAAATGATGAGCGCAAAGTTTCGCCGAAGAGTAACAATTGCCATCTTATTTGGCATGGTTGCCATGGTTTTAATTAGTGGATTATAGAGATAAGGTAAAAAGATGAAGGAAGCAATCTTTGTAATTGCCTTAGGCATTGTGCTTTGGATAATCGCATTTGTCTTTGCGATTGTGATGAATGCGGATACTAATGTTTTGTGGATCTGCGTAATTGGCGCAGCCCTTGGCGCAATTGGACTTCGTTACACCATCAAGCGCGGTCGAAAAGGTGCGCTTTAATTCCCATCAATTTGGGAGGCAATACCGCGCAAAACTTTAGCTAATCGCTCACCATCAGCAGCTGTAGAGCTTCTGCCACTTCGAAGGCCATTACCAAAGCGATCTAAAATTTTGATCGTATCTTCAATCATTGCCGCTAAATCATCATTCTTACCACGGGAGCCAGTGGCCATAGAAGGTGGTGCTTCCACAATTGAAACAGAAAGTGCCTGTGGTCCACGGCGACCATCTGCAATTGAAAAATCTAATTTTGTACCAGGCTTTACAGTTGTTACACCCTCTGGCAAT
>JBEAVA010000040.1:0-9168 GCA_041161165.1 Actinomycetota bacterium | reverse complement strand
ATTTTGGTATTACAAATTTTTACACTTTTGTACTTAATTCGCGCAGCACGAAATCTTGGTTCAAAAGCCACTAAACACCAACAACAATTGATGGAAAACATCAACATGCTTCGTTCCAGTGGTAGAAGCAATATTCTTAATCATCTTGCTATACCAAATAGCAAAGAGTTTAGAAGCGTAAGTTGGGATCATGTAATTTCTTTGACTAGCCATCCAGCTAGATTTTCAACCCTTGGCATCGCAATAGATCAGCTGTTAAACCAACATTTAATACCTAAACACGTATATCTAAATATTGCTCAGTCAGATTTGGACAAACTGCCCCCTGCAATCAAGAATTTAGAGGCGGGCGGAATTCTTAAAATTAATTCTTGTGCTGATTTAGGTCCCGGAAAGAAGTTAATTCCAACTTTAAAACTAGAGGAAAATCTACCTATTATTGTTGTTGATGATGATTTGTTTTTCGAAACAGATCTAACGCTTAAATTAATGGTTCAGCATCACTTAACACCAAAAAGCATCATTGCTTCTAGGGTTCACAAAATTGCTTATGAATCAGATGGCAGTATCGCCTCTTATAGTAAGTGGGCGAAGAATTACTCACTTTCAAATGGTCCGGATGTAGATTTCTTCGCCACTTCTGGTGCTGGCACTTTATATAAAAAAGAATTTTTCCATAAAGATGTTTTAGATGAAGAAACCTATAAATCATTATCACTGCACACTGATGATCTATGGTGGTATGTACAAAGCAAACGAGCGGGCGTAACAACCAAGCTAATGCCTGGCTATAGCAAATTAGAGTTTATTACTGGCACACAAGAAAATGGATTGTGGAACACTGGAAACCAAGATAGAAATGATCCAAATTTAAAATCTTTGCTAAGTAAGTTGGTGGCGGGTGAAGGATTTGAACCTTCGAAGGCAGAGCCGGGGGATTTACAGTCCCCTCCCATTGGCCGCTCGGGCAACCCGCCAGGATTGTTAAGCGCGGTGAAGTGTAAAGCCTGACTACTTGTTATGCCAAAAGTTCAATTATTTATCGCTGTATCTTGCAATAAATCGAACATGATCTGGGTTTAACTCCGCAACAGTTCTTGCGCCAAGTAATTTCATTGTTCTAGTAATTTGTGTACGAAGAATCTCTAAAGTGCGATCAACGCCAGGCTTTCCACCAGCCATTAAGCCATAAAGATAAGCTCTGCCTATCCAAGTGAATTTCGCTCCACTAGCAAGAGCTGCAACAACATCAGCGCCATGCATAATTCCAGTATCTACATGAACCTCTGCTTTATTGCCAACAGCTTTAATTACCTCTGGCAATAAATGCAATGGGACCGGTGCGCGATCTAGTTGGCGCCCGCCATGATTAGAAAGAATAATTGCATCAGCGCCTGCTTCTATTGACATCACCGCATCATCAACATTTTGAATACCTTTTACTACAAGATTCCCCTGCCACTGCCCTCTAATCCACTTCAAATCTTCATAGGTAACAGTCGGATCAAACATTGAATCCAGCAACTCGGCAACTGTGCCATTCCAAGAATCAAGGGATGCAAATTTAAGTGGATCTGTGGTTAAGAAATTGATCCACCAGGCTGGGCGTGGAATGGCATTTAAAATAGTCTTAGAGGTTAGTGAAGGTGGAATAGTCATTCCATTTCTAACATCTCTTAATCTTGCACCTGCAACCGGTACATCGACTGTCAAAACTAAAGTATCAAAACCTGCAGCTTTTGCTCTATCAACTAATGCCATACTCCTATCACGGTCTTTCCACATATAAAGTTGAAACCAATTTCGCCCAGTTGGCGCAGCTTTTGCTACATCTTCAATTGATCGAGTGCCCATAGTTGAAAGTGTGTAAGGAATTCCAGCATCTGCTGCAGCACAAGCTCCTGCGTACTCACCTTCAGTTTGCATCATTCTGGTGAAACCAGTTGGTGCAATTCCAAGGGGCATACTCATTTTCTTGCCAAGCATTTGAACTGATAGATCTACATCTTTAACATTTAATAAGATTTTTGGCTGAAACTCTAATTTTTCATACGCAGCGCGGGCCCTAGTTAAACTTGATTCTGTATCTGCGCCGCCATCGGTGTAATCAAATGGTGCCTGTGGTGTTCGTCGCTTAGCAATATCTCTTAAATCATAGATTGTTAAGGCTCTAGTTAATCTGCGCTTACGAGGACTGAGAATTATTTTTCTAAACCGAAGTAATTGTGCAAGATCCTTTGGGCTAGGTATGCGCCGCTTAACCTTCACTTGGCTCACTACCGCTCCAATCAATCTTGATGAGATCTGTGAAAACTCATTCTAATTAACTAGTAAAGTATAGACATGGCTGACAGTAGTTTCGATATCGTCTCAAAAATAGACCAAATGGAGTTGGATAACGCCTTTAATCAGTGTGACCGAGAGATCGCTACCAGGTTTGATTTTAAAAATACCGATACAAAAATCGAAAAAACTGGCTTGAAAGTTGTTTTGGAATCCGGCACAGAAGAGCGAGTTAAGGCCGCACTTGATGTTTTCAAGGATAAGTTGATTAAACGTAATGTCTCGCTGAAACACCTAGATGCGGGTGAACCAGCATTGAGTGGAAAAACTTACCGAATTAATTGTGAATTCAAAGAAGGTATTTCCACTGAGAATGCTAAGAAGATTGCTAAGTTCCTAAAGGAAAATGGCCCAAAATCTCTTAAGACTCAAATACAGGGTGAAGAGCTTAGAGTTTCTAGTAAAAGTCGGGATGATCTACAAACTGCAATCGCTCAAGTCAAAAAAGAGTCATGGGATTTTGCAGTTCAATTTACTAATTACCGATAATTATTTAATTTAAGGATAACTTGAAAACCAATCGGTTAGGCGTTGCATATGGCGTAGGCGCCTATGTTATTTGGGGATCTCTTCCAATCTACTGGAGATGGTTAGATCGCGCTTCAGCATATGAAATTTTGGCCAATCGAGGCATCTGGTCACTAATGGTCTGCTTGATTTTTCTTGCCTTTCAAAAACAACTGCGCTCTACCTTTAAATTGATTAGAAATATTAAGACTTTTTTTATTCTATTAACTTCATCATTCTTACTAACTTTGAATTGGGGAATATACATTTGGGCGGTATCTGTAGATCGAGTAGTTGAAGCATCCCTTGGCTACTACATGACACCGTTAGTTGTAGTTTGTTTTGGCGTCCTGATTTTAAAAGAGAAATTACGCTTTGTACAAAAAATTTCTTTAAGTTTTGCAGGTGTAGTGTAGGAGTAAGTATTTTGACTATAGCTTTTGGACAGTTGCCGCTTGTAGCCTTTGGCTTAGCCCTAAGTTGGGGAACATACTCGCTAATAAAGAAAAGACTTGATGCCGGATCTTTAGAAACTTTGTCCATCGAGATGATTTTTGCACTAATCCCAAGTGCAACTTACATGTTCTATTTGATAAGCAAAAATGAAGCTCAATATGGATCTGAACTTTGGTTCTCATTAATACTTATGACCTCTGGCTTGGTAACAGTTATTCCACTTCTAATGTTTAACTCTGCAGCAACTAGCTTGCCATTAACAATTACTGGTTTATTGGGCTACATAAACCCAACAATTATGTTTTTTGTAGGCTTTATCGTTTTTCATGAACCACTTACTTTTTCCAAAATCTTTGGGTTTGTGTTTATCTGGGCCGCACTGATTTTATTGGGAATTGATATGTATCGATCAGGTAGAGCGGTTAACCAAAGCAAAAGTTAAGTTATTCAACGCTTCTTTTGCAGCTCCTGCTGGAAGATCAATTAGTAAATCATTTGCCTCCGTTGCAACCTGACTTAAGTAGTCCTGAACTTTTTTTAATGCTTTGTGCTTTCTAAGTTCCAAAATAACATTTGGCAAGTCTTGATCACTTATTGGTTTATTTAACTTGAGAATTAACTCTTTATCTGCTGGATCATTATCAGCCATCACAAAAAGAGTTACTAAGGTAGGAATTCCTTCTTTTAGGTCTGTACCGGGTGTTTTTCCAGAAGCTGTTTCATTGCTTGCAATATCTAATAGATCATCGGCAATCTGAAATGCAACGCCAATTTTTTCACCGAATTTTGTCAGGGTCTCTACAACGGTTGGTGATGCTCCCGATAAAAGGGCGCCGAAACGAGCACTTGTTGCGATCAAAGATCCAGTTTTATCAGCAACTACTTTCATATAGTGATCGATTTGTGAAAGACCTTCGCTTTTTCCTTGAGTTTCCTTTATCTGACCAATCACTAGACGTTCAAAAGTTTTTGCTTGTAACTTCACTGCCTCAGGTCCGATATCAGCCAACATGTCAGAAACTTTAGAGAATAAATAATCTCCAGTAAGAATTGCAACAGCGTTATCCCATTTTTTATTAGCACTAATAACGCCACGTCGTAACACAGCATCATCCATTACATCATCGTGATACAAAGTGGCTAGGTGTGTTAATTCGCAACAGACAGCCGCTTTAATAATGTCGTAATTAGTTGGATCACCAAATTGCGCTGAAATTAATGTTAATAAGGGTCTAAGCCGTTTGCCACCAGCTTCAACCAGGTGCCTAGAAGTTTCAACAACGAGCGGGTAATCACCTTTGATATGTGATCGCATTAAATCTTCGACTTTTTTCATGTCGGTAATTAATGAAGCTTCCAGCTGTTTATCTAAATTAGGAATACCTACTTTATTCATTTATTTGATAAAAGTAGAAAAGTTTTCAGCGATATTAAGAAGTAGTGAAGGCGCTAATCCCAGAACTGCAGATATCACTGTTGCAACTGTTATTGAAATTCTGCTTTTAACACTTGGAATAATTACTGAAACTGAGTCATTTACTGGATCAGTAAAGAAGATCATGATTATCACTCGAATATAGAAAAAAGCTGCAACGGCGCTAGCTAATACGCCAGTAACAACTAAGGCAATATTTCCTGATTGATATGCAGCTGAGAAAATTGCAAACTTACCAATAAATCCAGAAGTTAGCGGGATTCCAGCAAAACTTAGTAACAAAAAGGCAAAGACTGCGCCAACTACAGGAGATTTTTTACCCAAGCCAATCCATCGATTTAAATCTGTAACTTCCCCTGATGAGTCTCGAACCAATCCAATAATTCCAAAGGCAGCCAAGGTAGTTAACCCATATGCCATTAGGTAAAACAATGAGGCGGATAGTCCCTCTTTATTTAAAGCTACCACACCTGAAAGTAAGAAACCTGCATGAGCAATTGATGAATAAGCCAACATTCGTTTTACATCACGTTGAGCAATCGCTACTACTGAGCCTAGCAACATAGTTAAAATGGCAATTACTGTAATTATTGGACGCCATAAAGTTTCAACCTCAGCAAAGCCAATATAGAAAATTCTTAGGATCGCACCGAAGGCTGCAACTTTTGTGCATGCAGCCATGAAAGCAGTAATTGGTGTTGGTGCTCCTTGGTAAACATCTGGCGTCCAAGAATGGAAAGGCACTGCACTAATTTTAAATAGCAATCCAACGGATACAAAGACAATGCCAATCAACAAAAATACTTCATTAGCACTGCCTGCTGCAGCACTAATCCCAATTAGTGAAATTGTGCCGGCGTAGCCATATAGGAATGCTGCGCCAAACAAGAAGAAAGCGGATGCGTACGCACCCAATAAAAAGTACTTAAGTGCGGCCTCTTGTGAGAGCAAGCGTTTACGTCTACTTAATCCTGCAAGCAGGTAAAGAGGCAGTGAGAAAACTTCTAAAGCAACAAATAAAGTTATCAAGTCAGTTGCCACTGGAAACAGCATCATGCCTGCCACTGCAAATAGGAATAGTGGGAAAATCTCAGTTTGCTGATTCTTTTGTTGCAGTGCAATTGCTTCCTCGCTGGAGCCTGGAATTGCAGATGCTTGGGCCGTGAAGTTATCTTGATCAGCTATTAGCAATACGGCAATTAGAGCCAAAATAACTACTGTCGCCTGTAAAAAAATTCCGGTCTTATCAATTGTTACTGAATTAACTGCGGCAGCTGTAGATGAGAAGTTTCGTATTCGCCAAAGTTGAAGCAATGATAAAAGCAAGGCACCGATGCTCACTGTTAATTGAACTGCGGCCCGATGTGCTCTGCCCATGAAAGCCTCGATTAACACGCCAATTACCGCAGCTGCAAAAACAATTAACATCGGTGATAGGAGCATGTAACCAAGTGATGGTGCGGTTAACATTATTTATTCACCTCCGCAACTGGATCAGTAAAACCTGCAGTGGTGACTATTTTTTCTGAAGTTGGATTAATCAAATCTAAAACTGGTTTTGGATAAAAGCCCATTACTACGATAACTGCAATTACTGGTGCTATTGCAATCTTTTCGCGAAGGTTTAAATCCTTCAGATTTTCATTACCCTCAATTGTTGGACCATGTAATGTTTTTTGGATAGGAATCAAGATATACAACGCTGCTAGAACTATTCCTAAAGTTCCAATCACAGCCGCCACTGGATATCTTGTATAAGTTCCTACTAGAACTAGAAATTCGCTAACAAAGCTTGATAAACCTGGCAAAGCCAAACCTGACATACCAGCAATAAAGAAGCTCCATGCCATTACTGGTGTAACTCTTTGCAATCCACCAAAATCAGAAATTGTTGAAGATTTTCTACGTGCCATCATCCAACCTGCAACCAAAAACAGAGCAGCGGTCGAAAATCCATGATTTACCATGTATAGGTTAGCGCCTGACATTCCTTGTGATGTCATTGCAAAGATACCCATTGTTATAAAGCCAAAGTGCGAGATAGATGTAAACGCAATTAATCCTTTAATATCTTTTTGGCCAATTGCCATAAAGGCACCATAAATTATTGAAATAACTGCAAGAGTAATAATTAGTGGTGTGAAAGTTTTGCTTGCATCAGGAAATAAAGCTAAGCAAAATCTGATCATTCCGTAGGTGCCCACTTTGTCTAATACTCCAAGTAGCAATACAGAAGTTCCTGGAGTGGCCGCTTTAGCAGCATCTGGTAACCAGGTATGAAATGGCCATAGTGGGGCTTTGATTGCAAATGCTATAAAAAATCCTAAGAACAATAAGTTTTCGGTTTGATTATCTATCTCAAGTGTTGCTAATTGCGTTAGATCAAATGTTGCACCAATTTGGTTTCCAGAGATTACATAAATTCCAATTATTGAAGCCAACATTAGTAGTCCACCAAATAAGCTGTATAGAAGGAATTTAATAGCAGCGGCAGATCTATTTCCTGTGCCATAACCACCTATTAAGAAATAAACTGGAATTAGCATTGCTTCAAAGAAAACATAAAATAGAAACAGATCAGTAGCAGCAAAAACGCCAATCATCATCGTCTCTAAAATTAAGATCAAAACATAGAAGGTTTTAACTCCCCAACGCCCACCCTCAGACTCATTCCAGGTTGCTAAGACAACGATTGGAACCAAAATTGTTGATAGCAAGATTAAAACTAGAGAAATTCCATCTACACCTACTGCAAAATTTATATTAAAAGCAGATATCCAGGAGTTGCTTTGCACATATTGCATCGTTGTTACTGATTTATCAAAGCCTAGGGCTAAGAATATTGAGCCAATAGCCACCAAGGTTGTAACAACAAATACGTACTTTTTGATTAAATCTGAATTCTTGCCCGGTAAGAAATAGATTAGTCCAGCACCTAGAAGTGGAAGTGCTCCAATTAAAGTTAACAAACTCACGCTGTCACCGCCCAAATTGTTGCGATCAGAGCCAAGGCACCAATCACCATCAATAGAGCGTAACTTCTGACATAGCCATTTTGCAGGGTTCGTAATTTATTACCAGTTGATATAGAAACGCCACCAACTGCTCTAACCAAACCATCTATAAGTAGGTAATCAATATTTAATAAATTCTTTACTAAAGATTGTCCTGGGCGCATTAAAGTTGCCTCATTGAAGTCATCTTGGAATAAATCTCGACGAGCTGCTTTAGTTAGCATCGAAACTTTTTCTGGAGCCTTGTCTAATTGATCGCCACGATATTTAAGTACCGCAATTGATATACCAATTACCACGACCGCCAAGGTCATAAGTGAAACAACAATTGGTGGCAGTAACTCTTTATGATGCTCTTTTAATGGATTAACAACTGGTTCTAGCCAATGAACAAGAGATTCACCTCTAGATAAGAGATAACCAGAGGCTACAGATCCAACTGATAGCAATCCAATTGGTATCAACATCAAGGCCGGGCTTTCATGAGGCTCATCTTTATGGCCCCATCTTTCATTTCCGAAGAAAGTTAAAATCACAACTCGAGTCATATAGAAAGCGGTGATCATTGCACCCAAAAGAGTCGCAAGTCCCAAAGCTAAACCTTTAATCCCACCTTCGTTAAATGCCGTTTCAATTATTTTATCTTTTGAATAAAAACCTGCAAATGGTGGAACGCCAATGATGGCTAAATATCCCAAACCGAAAGTTAATGCTGTTATTGGCATAAACTTTCCGATACCGCCATATTTGCGCATATTCACTTCATCTTTCATGCCGTGCATAACCGAACCGGCACCTAAAAACATACTTGCCTTGAAGAACCCGTGAGTTAATAAATGCATGATTGCAAATGCATATCCGATAGGACCTAATCCAGTTGCCAAGATCATGTAACCAATTTGAGACATTGTAGAAGCTGCTAATGCTTTTTTAATATCATCCTTAGCTGTACCAATAATTGCACCAAATAGAAGTGTGATTCCACCAATTATTAAAACCATCAACTGCGCAACAGGTGCTTCATCAAATACAAAATTAGATCTTGTAATTAAATAAACGCCAGCAGTTACCATCGTCGCTGCGTGGATCAATGCTGAAACAGGAGTTGGGCCGGCCATTGCATCCCCAAGCCAAGATTGCAATGGAAATTGTGCTGATTTTCCGCAAGCAGCAAGTAAGAGCATTAAACCTATAGCAGTTAATTGCGTAGAGGATGCTTGATCAATATTTTCTTTCATTCCCGAGAATGAAACATCACCAAAAGTTGCAAAAGCGATCATTATTGCAAGAGATAATCCAACATCTCCAACTCGGTTAGCAACAAACGCTTTTTTGGCTGCAGTTGCATAGGCTGGTTTTTGATTCCAGAATCCAATTAACAAATAGGAAGCTAAGCCCACGCCTTCCCATCCA
>JBEAVA010000133.1:0-2865 GCA_041161165.1 Actinomycetota bacterium | reverse complement strand
TACCTAGACAGCCAAGGCAACTACACTCAAAAGTTAATGGATGAAGTGCTTAACTTCTCAAATAACGACATCACCAACTACAACCAAATCAACTTCGGCACTGATCCAATTGCCGCAACACTCGACACTTTTAAATCTGGAGTTTACAACGCTCTTAAAACTAAAAACAGCTCTACCGACGGCATCAATGGCACGCCAACAGCTGTCAAATCGGCAACTAATGAGATCAATAACATCAACGCCGCCAGAATTGAATCGCTCGGTGGCAATATTTTTATTAAAACCAAAGAATTTAACAACATCGCCAAAGATAATATCGATGTTACCGCTAACCCAGAAGATGGCGTCCTTCCAAGCAGCAAAACCCAAATCCTAACCGGCAACCGCGCCTGGAAAAGCACCGTACTTTATTCCTACAACAATCCAACCTCACAATTAACTTCCGACCCCTCTTACCTTGTTGCTTCTGGAGCTGCCAGCGCCTACTCTGGCAACATCAACATCGAAGCTGACAATTTACTAAATCGCAGCTCAATCATTGCTGCAACAAATGACATCAACATTAAAGCCGTTCAACTCACCAATGACAAAACCACATTTAACACCAATCAAACCTTCATTTATGAGACTCATTGGAAGAGATGCAGGAATGGGCGCTGGAATTGCAAAGAGGGGCGTTACTTCACCAGCTACCAAAATCCAATAACCCTTGCTTCCAACACGCCAGCACTGATCTCGGCTGGAAACGACGCTAACATCGACGCCATTAGCGAAGTTTTAAACGATTCAAACATTAAGAATCCAGTCAACTTAAACGCCATTCACATCAACGCTGCCAGCCTTCCAAGCGGCAGTCTCGATGGAGAAAATGACAATCTAACAGACAATCCAAATGCCACCAACGGCACTAAGACAATACCAATCACTCTGCCAACAACCAATAACGGACTCTTCAAAACAGCAGATCCAAGCAGTGAATATTTGATTGAGACTAATTCTCGATTCCTTGATGCCAATATTTTAACTGGAAGTAAGTATTTTAAACAACGCTTCGGCTTTGATCCAAATATGGGCAGCACTAGATTTCTTGGTGATCCTTATTACGAGTGGAAGTTTATTAATGACCAGATTCTGAATTTAACTAAGAAACAGAGGAATTGGACAGAGTGGATGTTGGCGAATTCATGTTCCCCCGGCGGGGGAGCGAGCGGTTGCGGCAGCACCGCGATGGGGGGCAATTTAAACAGCTGGGAAGAAAGTCTTAAAGCCTTAATTGACAACGCTTTTGCCGTGTCTGGCGACCTTAACCTCACGCCCGGAGTCAAGCTCACCAAAGCCCAAATTGCCGCACTCACCAAAGACATCATCTGGTATGAAACTGAAGAAATTATACCAAATCCCATTTATAATTCCATATAACTAACCCCGCAAACACTCTCAATAATTTTTGGTGTTAATGTTCTAACAAATCTGCAAACAGCATTCTCCAATTCACGAAGAGTTTTATAGATCCTGTTCTTAATGGTATGATCCTTGATATATTGCCAGAGCTTCTCGGTTGGATTTAGCTCTGGTGAATATGGAGGTAAAATTATTATTCTGATATTTTTCGGCAATATCAATTTTCCCGATTTGTGCCAACCAGCCCCATCCATTACTATGGCTATTTTCTTGTCCTGATTTACTTTGGCAAATTCTGCCAAGAAAATATTCATACAATCAATGTTGACTGATGGCAGCAGAAGCGTGAATTCTTTGCCTGTTTTTGGGTTGACGGCGGAATATAAATAAAAGTTTTTATAACCCAGTTTGATTTTAACTGGAGTCCTGATTCCAGTTTTAAACCAACCATGCCCAATCTTGCTGTGAGTGCCAAATCTGCTTTCATCCATAAACCACAATTCCTCATCTTCCCTTACTTCATTTTGAAGATTTTTTTTTAAATTCCTCAGCTGCTTTTTTATCTTGTTTGTAATGAGATTTTCTGGGAGTAATGTAGGAGAATCCGACCTCTTTCATAGCTCTGTGAGTTGTTGATCTTGAAATGGTTAGGTTGAAATATGTTTTAAGTTTTTGATGTATTTGATCAACTGAGCAATTTGAATCCAACTCCAGCCATTTCTTAATTTTATCTTTATGACTCTGTTTTAACTTTATTCCTCCCTGATGTTTAGCTTTGTTTATCAACGCTTGGTAGCCATCTTTTTCAAGCTTTACTGTCCATTTGTGAATTGAGGTAATATCAATGTCAAATATTTCTGATACTTTTTTTGCACCGTGTTTATAGGAAGCCATTATAGCTTTTAGTTTATTGGCAGCAGTACCTTTAGATTGCAATTGGATCAATCCATTTTTGGCTTTTTCGTATATCGCTTTGTTAATAATAGTTTTAGGCATATCTAGCTGTTTTGATTAATAAAAAGAACAGTTAGAACTTTAATATATTGGCGATATAAATTCAATTACTATATGGAATTATAAATGGGATTTGGTATAATGTCCGTTGCCCAAACCTGATTTGAAAATTCTATTGCCAAATCCTTCAGTAGGTAAGTAAATTTATGGCTGGAATTTGCAATTGTAGTATTAATGCGTTTGCGCGGATAAAGCCCTACAATCCTCATCTGGCGCATGATTTTTGCCACTTTTTTGTGATTTGTGATTACTCCACAATTATGCAATGAAGCGGTAATTTTCCTGTAGCCGTAGATGCATTTTGATTGTAAATAAATTTCGTGAATTTTATTTGCTAACTCAGAATCATCACAGAATTTATATTTATAATAAAGGCTGGAGCGATTTAAACAAAGCAGTGCAGCCTGTTTTGAGATATTTAAATCAGCATGATCAAGTTCAATCATGCTG
>JBEAVA010000132.1:0-2888 GCA_041161165.1 Actinomycetota bacterium | reverse complement strand
GAAGAGCTCCGAAAAGAAGTTCAGTTGGCGCGACTTCGCGAGCGTGAGGTAGATGCCAGGGTTCAAGTTAGCGAGTCAGAGATTGATAGCTACATTGCTGAAAAAGACAGAGGTAGATTATTGCAAGCTGGTAATGATGAGATTTACTTGGCTCAAATGTTGGTAAGCCTACCAGCTAACGCAAACGAGTCTGAGTTAGCTGCTGCCAAGAAAAAAGCTGAAGATATTTTGAAGGATGCCGGCTCAGAAAAAGACTTTTTGGCATACGGTAAACGTATTGCCACGCCAGGTTCTGGTGTGAGGGTTGAGGATTTAGGTTACAGAACCTTAGATAGATTGCCGCAGTTATTTATTGATGCGACCCAAGGGGTGAGCTCGAATCAATTGGTGTCAAGAGTATTACAAAGTGGTGCAGGTTTTCATATTATTAAGGTGATTGATCGTAAAGGTTCTGTTGTAACTAATGCTCAGAATATTGTGGTTACGCAAACCCAAGCGAGGCATATCTTATTAAGACATCGTAATGGTGTGACTGATTTAGAAGCACAAAGACGTCTTAATAGCTTTAAGGATCAAATTAAGGTTAAAGCTGCTGATTTCGCTCAGTTAGCAAAGAAACATTCTGAAGATGGTTCTGCGCCAAATGGCGGTAATCTTGGTTGGATGTCTCCTGGCGAACTTGTTCCTGAGTTTGAGCAGTCAATGAATCAACTAAACGTTGGTGAGGTGAGTGATCCGGTAAGAACAGAGTTTGGTTGGCACTTAATTCAGGTGATTGAGCGTCGTCAGGCTCAGCTGTCTGCTGATAAACAGAGGGATTATGCGCGCGCTACTTTGCGCGAGAAGAAGCTTGATCAAGCTTACCAAGATTGGCTCAGGCAAATCAGAGATGCAGCGACTGTAGAAATTCGCGCAATTGATTAAAGATGATTCGATTAGCCCTTACAACAGGCGAGCCTGCAGGTATTGGGCCTGAAATCAGTCTAAAGGCAGCGGAGATATTTCTCCAAGATAATCCAGATGTAGAAATTAGCCTGATTGGAGATAAATCTTTTTTTGCAAAAGGTTGTCATGATCGCCTAGTTATTAAGCATGTCCCGCTGCAGGCGAATGTGATAGCTGGCCAGTTAGATAAAGCTAATGCTAGTTATGTGTTAAATACTTTAGATCAGGCAATCGAAGGTTGCCTCAGTGGTTACTATCAAGGAATGGTGACTGCACCTGTTCAGAAAAGTATTATTTCTGAATCTGGTATCCACTTTACTGGGCACACAGAATACCTAGCTGAGAAATGTGGTGTTCCTCTTGTCGTAATGATGTTGTGTGGCAAATCAGTTTTTAAGTCTGATTTATTACCAGAGATGTTGCGTGTTGCGCTTGTAACAACTCATATTCCATTGCAAGATGTTTCAAGCCATTTATCAGTTGATTTACTGCAAAAAACAATTGAAATTATTGGTGAAGATTTAAAGCGTCGATTTGGTATTAATCAGCCAAGAATATATATATCCGGATTGAACCCGCATGCAGGAGAGTCTGGGCATATGGGGCGCGAAGAGATAGATATCATTATTCCAGCTATAAAGTTGATGGAGCAAAAAGGCTATTCCTTAGTAGGCCCATTGGCGGGAGATACCATCTTTAGCCCCAATCATTTACAAAAGGCAGATGTTATTTTGGCGATGTATCACGATCAAGGTTTGGCGCCATTTAAGTTTGCAACTTTTGGAGAGGGTGTTAATGTCACTTTGGGCTTACCAATTATCAGAACCTCTGTTGATCACGGCACAGCCCTTCATTTGGCTGGAAAAAATATGGCTGATGTGACAAGCATGTTGGCTGCTTTGCAGATGGCAAATTTAATGGCAAGGAATCAGAGTGGCACATCAGGCTCGTAAACGCTTTGGACAGCATTTTTTAGTTGATACAGGAATCATCTATTCCATTATTCGTGCCATTGAGCCACATCCAATTGATCAGGTGATTGAAATAGGGCCCGGTTTGGGGGCTATGACGAAGCCTTTGTTGGGTTCATTGGATGAGTTATCGGTAGTTGAATTAGATCGAGATTTAGTAAAACGTTGGCAATCTCAGAATATTTCAACGTTAAAAATTTTTGAAGCTGATGCGCTTAAATTTAATTTTTTAGAATGGGCTAAATTGGCTAAGGAAAAAATCGCTAATTTAGTTGAGCCTCGCGTCAAAATTGTTGGCAACTTGCCATATAACATTTCCTCGCCACTGTTATTTCATTTAATGAGCGCCGCTGATTACGTTGATGAGCAAGTATTTATGCTCCAGGCTGAGGTGATTGAGCGCATGGTGGCCAGTCATGGGGATTCTGAGTATGGTCGTTTGTCAGTGATGCTGCAGTCTCGCTATCACATGGAAAACGTATTACATGTACCACCAGAGGCATTTGATCCACCTCCAAAGGTGGATTCTGCAGTGGTTAAGATGATTCCAAGGGCTGATTTAAAGTTAACCCCAGAAGAATATGCCGCGTTAGAGATGATTGTTTCTATGGCGTTTGCTCAGCGAAGAAAGGTGCTGCGCAATAATTTATCTAGCGTTAAAGATCAATTAGATTTACCTGATGAGACACTGGCGCTGCGAGCACAAGATGTTTCTGTGGATGATTACATTACTTGGGCGCGTAAGCTGGCGCATCAATAACTCTCATTTCTGCCTCAATCCACTTTTCAGTTTCTTGGTGTAGCTGCTCTGCAGTTTTGTTTTCTGATGAGATTGCTGGGCCAATAGAAATTGTTACTTTGCCAGGGTATTTCAGAAAGCTATTTCTTGGCCAAACGTGACCCGCATTGTGCGCGATTGGAATCACCCAAGCTTTTGTTGCGCTAGCAAGTCGTGCGCCACCTTTTCTGTAG